>CAMPIZ010000112.1 GCA_946886675.1 uncultured Flavobacterium sp. | reverse complement strand
AGTTAATATTGTATTTGACAGGCTTAACATTAAAAACTCTAATGTAAAATCTTAGGAAATTCTAATGTTGTTTTAAATCTATTCTAATGTTGGAGTAGTTGTTTTGCATGTATAAACGATTAAAGATTATACATCATGAAAAACATGCTGATACCCACAACGTTTGAAGAAGATACACTTACCGCAGTAAAAACAGCTATAAAATATGCACAGGGAAAAAACTGCTCCCTAATACTTATGCAGCTGCAAAAAATTCCGGACACTTACTCCTCAATATCATTTCTAAGGGAAACCACCCCTTCGTTTACAAAAGCACAGGAAGATGTACTTGAAAGATGCAGGCAAACAGTAGCGCAATCTGGCAATTGCCGCTTAAAGGTACATAACCAGTGCGGCATATCTGTACCACTCCTTAGGAACCTTACAAAATATCTTAATATAGGACTTGTAATACTAACCCCTTCCTACAAGAACGAAAAAGCGGCCATACACAAAGATTGCAAAACCCTGCTGCAAAACAGTAAGTGCTCATTATTGCATCTGGAAGCAAATAACGATGAGTATGACTTTACCAAAGCCCTTTACCTTGAGCATACAAAAGTTGAGTTGGGAATAAATGAACTACAGAGAATGATTACCGAGCAATTTCCACTCAAAATTGTGAGTCAGGCAAGAATTGAAGAGGAGAACCCTGCTGACATTGAGCCTTTTCTTAGCGAAACAATCGCAAAAAACAACATTGATATATTAATCGAAGCTCGCAAAAGCTCTAAAAAAAGAAGCAATACAACCATAGGTACCAACCATAACCTTGGGCTTCCGCTTCTTTCAATATATGCTGATGCAGCTGTATAAATAAAAATACACCATGCTTTTAAAGAAAAAAATACCAATGAAATATGTGCTGGGCAAAATTAAGGTCGAGCTGGCACTAGTATTATTATATGCCGTAGGGTTTGAGCTGGTGCATCATTATTACCATGCAATATCCATTAATATACCTATTGCCGTACCTACTATTGTAGGTACTATAATATCATTGTTACTTGCTTTTAAATCTAACCAGGCATACGACCGCTGGTGGGAAGCAAGAATAGTGTGGGGAGCCATAGTTAATGATTCCCGGACACTGGTAAGACAGGTAACCGGATTTTACAAAGACCCTGACTTTTCGGTAAAAGCAAACGATTTTAAGGAGCGTTTCGCCAAAAGGCAAGCCGCCTGGTGCTATAGCTTAGGCCAGTCTTTAAGAGGAAAAGACCCCTTAAAACCCATAAGGCCGTTACTTACCGAAGAGGAATTTAATTTTGTTGAACGCCACAAGCATGTGCCAAATGCTATTTTAATGCTGCATTCAAAAGAGCTTAAAAAAGCAAACGATGGAGAAAAGATAAACATGTTTCAACAAGTAGAGATCGACAATACCCTTACAAGACTGTGCGATTCTATGGGTAAATGCGAACGAATTAAAAACACTGTATTCCCTACCACTTACAGTATGTATATACGCTTTACATTACTATTGTTCCTAACCCTGCTGCCATTTGGGCTTACCGATTTTTTAGGCTGGCTCCAGATACCGCTGGTTACAACCATAGGAGCAGCGTTTTTCCTTATAGAGAAGATGGCTATTCATCTGCAGGATCCTTTTGAAAACAGGCCTACAGATACACCCATGATAACCATTTCTAACACTATAGAGCAAAACCTGCTGCAAATGGTTAATGAATACAGGGATGAGTTTAGCGAGGAGGCTGGTAAAGAGCCTGCAAAGCTTAACAATATTCAGCCTGTTAAAGATGCTTATTTCGTCTTATAATTTTGAAATAGGTTTGGTTAACTAAGCCGCCCTTTAAAGGGGCGGTTTTTTATATTTACCAAAAACCCTATTTTTGCGGTACAAATTAAACTTAAAACCATGAAAGCATACGTGTTTCCGGGACAGGGTGCCCAGTTTACAGGAATGGGAAAAGAGCTTTATGAAAACTCTCCCCTTGCAAAAGAATTATTTGAAAAAGCTAATGATATACTGGGTTTCCGCATTACAGACATAATGTTTGAAGGCACTGCAGAACAGCTTAAAGAGACTAAGGTTACACAGCCTGCCGTATTTTTACATTCGGTTATACTTGCTAAAACGCTGGGTGACGACTTTAAACCGGAAATGGTTGCCGGCCACTCCCTTGGAGAATTCTCTGCACTTGTAGCTGCGGGTGCATTAACTTTTGAAGACGGTTTAAAACTGGTTTCACAGCGGGCTATGGCAATGCAGAAAGCGTGTGAAATCACTCCAAGTACAATGGCTGCGGTTCTTGGCCTTGACGATAAGGTTGTGGAGGACATTTGCGAACAGACGGAAGGTGTTGTGGTTGCTGCCAATTATAACTGCCCTGGCCAGCTTGTTATTTCAGGTGAAACTTCTGCCGTAGAAATAGCCTGTGAAGCCTTAAAAGCTGCAGGAGCAAAAAGAGCATTATTACTGCCTGTAGGCGGTGCTTTCCACTCTCCTATGATGGAGCCTGCAAGGGAAGAGCTGGCAGCTGCAATTGAAAAAACTGATTTCTCTGCACCAGTTTGCCCGGTATATCAAAATGTACCTGCTACGGCAGTAAAAGATCCGGCCGAAATTAAACAAAACCTTATTATACAACTTACTGCCCCTGTAAAATGGACGCAAAGTGTACAAAATATGATTGCAGATGGCGCTACTTTATTTACAGAAGTAGGCCCGGGCAATGTATTACAAGGCCTTGTTAAAAAGATAAATAAAGAAGCTGAAACTGCTTCAGCATAAAAATATTCAGTTCCAATCCCCTGTTAATTCAGGGGATTTTTTATTTTAGGCATTATGAAATTCTATAGCCGAAAAAACATTTTCACTTATATTTTATTTGCTTTCACAGTAATTACACTTGTAATTGCCTGCATTCAGGGTTATATGGACGAAGGTTTCTCCCTTAGTATTATGCCTTTATACATCATTAGCCTACTGGTAATTATTTTTGTTACTGGCATGATCAGTACACATTATATAATTGCTGATTCGCATGTTATTTATAAATGTGGTTTTATAAACGGTAAAATAAAAATAAGCAGCATACATGAGATTATTAAAGGCAAAACTATGTATGTGGGCTTTAAACCGGCACTGGCAACAAATGGACTTATTATAAAGTATAATAAGTTTGACGATATTTATATCAGTCCAAATACTAATGATACTTTTATAGAAGCTATTCTAAAAATAAAAAGTGATATAAAGATTACTGAGTGATTATTCTTTATTTTTATTGAGATACATTCTCCAGAGTCTGCTTATAAACATTGTATTCAGCAAAATCATCCCTATAAATAAAATATTCCTTTTTTGAAGTATCGATTCCTCAAACAAGTCTGTCATTACTAAAACAAGTAGTGAAGTACCTATAAACCATAATGTAGTAAAAAGGATAACCCTCTTTTTAGAAGTAAATTCTTTTAAATTTCCGTCAAATCTGTTTGGCATAACTATCTTCTTATTTTTTGTTCCCATTTCCATGCAGATGCCAATGCATCATCAAGGGTTAATTGTGCTTTCCAGCCTAAAATGTTGTTTGCTTTTGTAGTATCGGCATAGGCCTCTATAACATCGCCTTCACGGCGGCCTGCAATCCTGTAATTTAGTTTTTCTCCCGTTACCCTCTCAAATGCATTTATAACTTCCAGTACCGAATTACCTGTACCTGTGCCTAAATTAAACGTTTCAACCTTAGTCTTATTCTGTTTATTTATCAAACGCTTTAAAGCCGTTACATGAGCCCTGGCTAAATCTACTACATGTATGTAATCGCGAATACAGGTTCCATCCGGGGTAGGGTAATCGTCGCCAAAAACAGATAACTGCTCTCTTATCCCTATTGCTGTTTGGGTTATAAACGGCACAAGGTTAAGCGGAACTCCAAGTGGCAGCTCACCAATATTAGCCGACGGATGTGCTCCAACCGGGTTAAAGTAACGTAATAATACTGAATTAATCCCGCTCACTTTTGACACATCTTTTATAATCTCCTCCCCTATCTGCTTGGTATTACCATAAGGGGACATAGCTTCTTTTATGGGTGCTTCTTCGGTAATGGGCATTCTATCTGCCTGGCCGTAAACAGTGCAGGATGAACTGAAAATAAAACTGGCTTCCTCTTTTTTTTGCAGTTCCTGCAACAAGTAAACAAGGGAACCAATATTGTTTTCGTAATACAGCAATGGGTTTTCCACACTTTCGCCTACTGCCTTAGAGGCTGCAAAGTGAATAACGCCGGTAACATCAGTATGCTTACTGAAAAAATCCTGAACCCTGGATTTTTCCCTTAAATCTAATTGCTCAAACTGCGGCAGCTTTCCTGTTATTGCCTCAATACCATCTAATACAGCAAGGGACGAGTTAGAAAGATCGTCGATAACAACAACATCAAAACCTTCATTTTGAAGTTCTACTACTGTATGTGAGCCTATAAACCCTAAACCTCCTGTTACCAGTATTTTCATTTGTTATTATGTAAGAAATTCCAAAACGCTGTCAGTTATATACTTAATCTGCTCATCATCCAGTTCTGTATGCATAGGCAGGGATAATACTTCTTTAACCAACAGATTGGTTACTGTAAAATCCTCTTCGTTGTACCTCTCATCAAGATATGCTTTTTGCCTGTGTAATGGTATTGGATAATATATAGCACAAGGTATACCTTTATCCAGTAAATGTTTCATTAATGCATCTCTGTCAGAATTTAATACCCTTAGTGTATATTGATGGAATACGTGACTGTCCTTATCCCCTTTAGTAACCGGTGTAATAATATTAGCATGGCCTGCAAATGCAGCATTATATTTTTCGGCTGCTGCCTGCCTAGCTTGGTTATAAGTATCAAGTAGCGGAAGCTTTGCATTAAGTACAGCTGCCTGCACACTGTCAAGCCTGGAATTTACTCCCACCACATCATGATGGTAACGCTCATACATACCGTGGTTTACAATACCTCTTAAAATATGTGCCAGCTCATCATTATTTGTAAAAATTGCACCTCCGTCACCATAACAACCTAAATTTTTAGAGGGAAAAAATGATGTTGATGACACGTCGCCTATTGCACCCACTTTCTTTTTAGAACCATTGCTGTATTTATAGTTTGCACCTATGGCCTGTGCGTTATCTTCAATTACATATAAATTATGTTCTTTTGCTATAGCCATAATCTGCTCCATATTTGCAGCCTGTCCAAAAAGGTGCACAGGAACAATAGCTTTTGTTTTAGGAGTAATGGCATTGCGTATAGCTTCTATAGAAATATTAAAGGTATTAGGCTCTACATCTACAAGTACCGGGGTTAACTGCAACAACGCAATTACTTCTACAGTGGCAGCAAAAGTAAAGTCGGCAGTTATAACTTCGTCGCCCGGTTTTAATCCTAAGCCCATCATGGCTATTTGTAATGCATCAGTGCCATTAGCACAAGGTATTACGTGCTTTACACCAAGATATTGTTCAAGATTCTTTTGGAACTCATGAACCTGAGGCCCGTTTATATATGCTGTATTATCTAAAACTTCCTGAATGGAATTATTTACTGTATCTTTTATTTTATCATACTGACCTTTAAGGTCAACCATCTGTATTTTTTTCATCTGCCTGTTAAATTTAAGCCATAGCAAAACTACTAATTTAATGGCTAGCCTGCCAATGAAAATGCCATAAAGTATGTATTTTAGCAGTTCAATATTGTAACTATGTTTTTTCTCTACAACCTGCTCACACTACTTACCGGATATATACTTAAAATCGTTACGCTTTTCAGTCCGAAAATCAGGCTATTTGTACAAGGCAGGAAAATTGTTTTCAGCACACTTAAGCAAAATATAACCATTGAAGACAAAACAATCTGGTTTCATGCCGCCTCTCTTGGGGAGTATGAACAAGGGCTGCCCGTTATGGAAAAAATAAGGCTTATGTACCCCAGCCATAAAATTGTGCTCACTTTTTTTTCGCCATCAGGCTATGAAATAAGAAAGAACACAAAAGCTGCCGATGTAGTAGTTTACCTCCCGCTTGACACTTCTTCCAATGCTAAAAAATTTGTGGAAATGGTACATCCTGACTTTGCTTTTTTTGTAAAATACGAGTTTTGGCCCAATTATTTAAGAG
>CAMPIZ010000111.1 GCA_946886675.1 uncultured Flavobacterium sp. | reverse complement strand
GTTTGTATATTACAAAAATGATTAATATTGTGGCGTAAAAATAAATTAAAAATAACTTTTTACCCTAATAATTGAAGTTCTTTTCAAAAAAAGCTTTTTTGTTCTTCTTTAATTCGGTTGTCAACACTTATGTCAACACTAGGTATAAAGAGGAGTCGGAAAAGTGTATTTAATTTGCCAGCTATAAAAATCAAAGTATCATAATCCTCGTAAACAAACAGCTAAAAAAAGAATTAGGATTATATTCTTAACACGCACTTTCATAGTGGTAGTGATTACAGTGCGATGTTTCTTTTGAACCTTACGGCTTTCTGTCGTAAGGTTTTTTGTTTATTGCAATTACATCTTCTTTTGTAATGGCATAAATTACATCAGTCTCAGTAGGTTCCATTATATAAGTGCCTGTAAATTCGCCAAACGCAGGAAGTATTAACTGGCGGGGCGACCTGAAAAAGCAGGGGAGCTTTAAAAACTGCCTTCCCATTCCCTCCAGTAATACGGCAGGGTGTATATGTCCTGAAATTGTAAAAAGACCTTCTCTCTCTTCTGGGTGGTGGGTAAGCAGAAAACCACTCAGATTCCATTCACTATATATTTTTATGTTAAGTGCCTCATATTTATGAGGGGAAATAATATCATGGTTGCCAGCCACAAGAATCATAGGTAATTGTGTGTGATTAACCCATTCCCTGAAAAGATTCCACTCGTTATTAAGAGTGCTGTGAAAGAGGTCGCCAAGGAAACAGATTACTTCCGGCCTGAAATAGTTTACAACGCTATCCAGTTTTCTAAAATTTTGCAGCATAGCCCTTCCGGGTATGGCCGAACCATGCTTGCGGAAATGAGACACTTTGCCTAGATGTACGTCAGAGAGTAAGAGCATTTTCTTATTAACCCAGTATAAAGCGCCGGTGCAATGCAGTATAAAGGTATTATTGTTTATCTGTGTTTCTAAAGTCATATTCCTCTCCTTTACCGCTACTTCATATATGAAGCGGTCATTTTTTTAATTCTTTCTGCTAGTGTTTCACTGGAAAGCCTTTCACGCAGCCTGTCGGTTATTATTGGGAAACTGAAAGGAGTTGGTTTTTTACAGGGCTTCCATACTATGTCCTGCTGCTGTATTCGTTCCAGTGCCATAATAAGGCGTCCTTCTTCCAGCTGATGCTCAAAAGTTTCCCGGAACGCCTGCTGAAAAAGAAGATTTTCCGGTTCATAATCCCGGAATACCTCAAAAATTAGCTGTGCACTGCTTTGCAGATGTTTTGTTTTCACCACTTTGCCGGGATATCCGGTAAAAACCAGCCCCGAAATAACTGCTATGTCACGGAATTTACGCCTTGCCATTTCGGTAGCGTTAAGACTTTGCTGCAAATCTGCATGCAGGTGCCGCGGTGTAAAAAGATCGTTATCCAGTACTTCCTGCATGTTAATTTCCTTATCCGATAAAAGCTCAAAACCATAATCGTTATAAGCAAGTGAAAAGGTTATAGGCGAAAGCAGGCTTATGCGGTATGCTAACAAGCTGGCTAGCGCCTCATGCACATACCTGCCTTCAAAAGGATAAAAAAGTGCATGGTAGCCCTCGCGTGTTTTAAAGGTTTCTATTAAAAATTCATGCGGTTCCGGGACTATAGATTCTTTTCTCTGCCTTATAAAAATTGGTGATAACGCTTTTAGCTCATCCGACATTTTTTTTGTGTTGGCAGCATATAGCTCCTCACGCAGCAATTCACTCATTTGTGCAGAAAGTGTCATCCTGCCACCCATCCAGCTGGCGTGCTGTGCTTTTGCACCGGGATCTGCGCGACGCACCAGTACTTCCATATTTTTAGTGCGGTAAAGCTCCAGTTTTTTTCCTGCAAAGATAAAAACGTCTCCCGGATTAAGTTTTGATATAAACCACTCTTCGATATTGCCTACATAACCACCGCCTAAATATTTTACATTCATTACAGCATCTCCCACAATAGTACCTATCTGCATGCGGTGGCGCAATGCTATTGCACGGCTGTTTACTTTATATTTCCCATCTTCCTCAATTTCAACCTTCTTAAACTCATCATAAGCCTGCAGGCTCTGGCTTCCTTTTGTTATAAAATTGAGCACCCAAATCCACTCTTCCTCACTAATGCCCTGATAGCAAAAAGTGTTTTTTACTTCTTTATAAATGTCTTTAGGATAAAACCCGTCTGAAACTGCCAGCGTTACCAGGTATTGCACTAATACATCCCAGCTGTTAAGATAAGGTATTCGGTCTTCTACAACTATTTCCTGTACTGCCCTGCGCAGTGCCGATGCTTCCACCAGTTCCAGCGCATGGGTAGCAAGAAAATAAATGTTACTCTCTTCTCCCGGGCGGTGGCCGCTTCTGCCCGCGCGCTGCAGAAAACGTGCCACTCCTTTAGGCCCGCCAATTTGTACCACTGTTTCTACGGGTGCAAAATCTACTCCCAGATCCAGGCTGGATGTACATATTACCGCCTTTAGCTGCTCGTCTCTTACTGCCTGTTCAACCCATTGCCGCGTTTCCCGGCTTATACTGCCATGGTGCATGGCCATATCGCCTGCAAATTCGGGATATTTTTCCAGCAGTGCCTGATACCATATTTCACACTGTGCCCTTACATTGGTAAATACCAGGGTAGTGCGGCTTTTTTTTATAATAGCAGCAACCTCGTCTATTAAATGAAGTCCCATATGTCCACGCCACGGATAAGTATCCATCTTATCCGGAATTACAGACATTACATTAATCGTTTTACGATTGTGCGCCTTTATCATCACCGCGTTTTGCAACGCTTCAGAATCAGGGCCTAACAATACTTCCATAGCCTGCTGCAGGTTACCTATAGTTGCAGAAATGCCCCATATACGGATTTTTGACGCTACTGTTTTTAATCGTGAAAGTGCAAGTTCTGTCTGTACACCTCTTTTGGTGCCCAAGAGTTCGTGCCATTCGTCTACTACTATTGCATAACAGCTTTTAAATAACTTATCATAGCCTTTTGAAGCCAGCATAAGCTGCATACTTTCCGGAGTGGTAATAAGCAGGTCCGGCATTTTTGTTTTTTGTTTCGCCCTTTCAGAAGAAGACGTGTCACCTGTGCGTATGCCCACGGTAAGATTAATATCGAGGTCGTTTATAACCCTTTCGGCAGCCTGTTTAATCTCTACAGATAATGCCCTTAAAGGGGTTATCCATATAGCTTTTAGTCCGGGTTTATGTTTTGTTTTGTAGGCAGGATTGCTTTTTATATAGTGTTGAACAATAGGAAACCACAAGGCATAGGTTTTTCCGCTTCCGGTAGGTGCATTCAGTAGTCCATTTTTTCCTTGCAAAAAGGCAGTCCAGGTTTGGGTTTGAAACGGAAAAGGTTTCCAGCCTTTCTGTTCAAACCATTGGTTGGCCATATCAAAAAGCTGCTCCCTGTTCATTATTTAGGTATCATGTTCTTTATATCTTCTATAGTATTGGCTTCTTCAATAGTTTTATCATGCCTCCAGCGTAATATACGTGGAAAACGAGTGGCTACTCCGCTTTTATGCCTCCCGGATAAAGCAATACCTTCAAAGCCAATTTCGAAAACCAGTTTTGGGGTTACACTGCGCACCGGGCCAAAACGCTCCAGCGTATTCTTTTTAATATAATCATCTACCATGCGGAATTCGGCATCTGTAAGTCCCGAATATGCTTTGGCAAAAGTTACCAGTTCTTTTTCACCCTCATCATTTTCCTGCCATACGGCAAAAGTATAATCGGTAAAAAGGTTAGACCGCCTTCCGTGCCCGCGCATTGCATAGGTTAGCACTGCATCTACCGAATATGGGTCAAGTTTCCATTTCCACCAGTCGCCCTTTTTGCGCCCCACGAGGTATGGCGAATCATTTCGTTTAAACATGAGGCCCTCACTGCGTATTTCCCTTGCTTTTTCTTTTTCGTGCAGGGCAATATCCCAACTATTAAATTGTACCCGCTCTGAAATGTGCAGCGGAAGCCCAAAGCTTTTGATTTGCTCATACAGCTCTTCAAGAATTTTTCTTCTTTCACTGTATGCATAACTGCGGATATCTTCTCCCTGCCATTCCAGTATATCATAGGCTTTAATAATGACCGGTGTTTTTTTGAGCAATGCCGCCGAAACATTTTTGCGGCCTATACGCGTTTGAAGGTCATTAAACGAACCAATACCGCCATCAATAAAGGGCAGGATCTCACCGTCTATTACAGTCCCATCCGGAATAATACCAAGGAACAGGTTAAACTCCGGATATTTATCTGTAACCAGTTCTTCACCCCGGCTCCATACATAGAGTTGGCCGTTGCGTATTATGGTTTGCGAACGTATGCCATCCCATTTATGCTCTGCACTCCATTCGTCCGGATCTCCTAACTCTTTCACCTCTCCTTCCATAGCATAGGCCAGGTAAAAAGGATAAGGCTTTGAAGCAAAATCCTGTGCCTTTTCATCAAGCACCAGCTTTTTAAAACTGATTGTCGCAGGATCCCAGTCGCCCATAAGTTTGTGCGCAAGGATATCTTCATCCATTCCGGTAACTTTTGCAAGGGCACGAGTCATAAGCTTTTGGCTTACCCCAATGCGGAAACTGCCTGTTATGAGTTTGGTAAATACAAAACGCTCATAATAATTTAGAGCCAGCCAGTTTGTGTGCAGATACTCTTTTTTCTCTTCGTCGGGCTTCTTTTTCAGCGCTATCATTTCCTCTACAAACTCGGTAAGGCTTTTGTCTGACTGATTATTTGTAGTAGGAATAACTAGTGCGATAGTTTCGGCAAGGTCGCCAACAATATGGTAGGACTCCTCAAATAGCCATAGTGGTATATCTGCCAGTTCTGCTGCCCATATTCGTAAAAGTGTGGTGTTAACGGGGCGTGGCGGGCGGCGGTGCGAGAGTATGGCAATTGTCCAGACCTTATCGGTGTCGCTTGCATGCCTAAAATATTCCGTAAGCGCATCTACTTTAACATTGGTCTTGTTAGAGCTGTCAATTGCTTTTATAAGTTCGGCAAAATTTTTCATGATTCCCCTCCTTCCGCATCGTTTGCTTTTGTTTCGGTTTCATCCGTTTCACCTTCATATTGTGTATGTTCAGTGCGGGCATCATAACCCTGCTCCCTGAGGTATGCCGAAAAAATATCACTATAACCATGCGTGGAAATAACCTTTTCTGCTCCGGTAGCCTTAATGCTTTCCAATAGTCCCTGCCAGTCGCAATGGTCGCTTAATACAAAACCTCTGTCTATAGCCCTTCTGCGCCTGGCTCCCCTAAAAGCCATCCATCCGCTGGCGGATCCTGTTACAAATGGCGCCATCTTTCTTATCCAAATACTGCCATGCGCGCTGGGAGGTGCAATCACTATATTGCCAGCTATTTCTTCTTTTTTTGTTTCCCGGGTTATAAGTGTGGTTTTGGGTAAATCTACCATACTTCGCAGCACTTCGGTCATGTTTTCTACAGCGCCATGAGTATATATTTTACCAATACCGGTGTCAAGATGCTTAAGCAGCCTTTGTGCTTTACCCAATGTATAGCCAAACAAAACCGATGTTTTTCCGTCAGCTTTGTTTTGTGCCCACCATCCATTAATATCGTTCATTACTTCCTGTTGCGGGAGCCATTTAAAAGCCGGCAGGCCAAAAGTACACTCTGTAATAAATGTGTGGCACTTAATCACCTCATATGGGGTAGAAAGTCCGTCATCCTCTGTTTTATAATCTCCTGTAAACACCCATACCTCACCCTTGTATTCTACTCTTACCTGTGCACTGCCTATAATGTGGCCTGCAGGATGAAATGAAAATTTCACACCATTTATGGTAAAGGTTTCATTCCAGTCTTTTCCGGTAACAACAATATCACTGCCAAGGCGGTGTTTTATAATAGGTACATTAAAATGATGGGTAATATACTGTTTGTGCCCCCAGCGGGCGTGATCGCTATGGCCGTGGGTAATAATAGCATTGGTAACCGGGCGCCAGGGGTCAAGATATACGTTAGCCTGCGCACAGTAAATGCCTTTATCGTTAAATGCCAGCAGGGGCTGTTTCATACTTGGTAAATTAGTGCTTATAGCACTATAAATTTAACCGAAGACCGCTGAAAATGAAAGATATTTCTATCAAGTTTAACTTTTGTAGAAGTGTTAGAATTC
>CAMPIZ010000110.1 GCA_946886675.1 uncultured Flavobacterium sp. | reverse complement strand
CCTTTAATATTTTATCATTGATGAACAAACGGCATAAAGTTTTATATTCATAACAAATAATTTAAATTTTGTTTTTTTTAGCTAAAATTTGAATTATCTTTAATTAACGGTTTTATAACATTCGGTTTTTTTACTATTTTCGGATTCTTAAACATAAACTACTAAATATTAATCTATGAAAAAAATTACTTTATTGTTTTTCATGACCATCTTCTCTTTTTGTGCCTATGCACAAACTGAGGGTTTTGAGGGTACTTTCCCTCCTACAGGATGGACAATTCATGACAATGACATTGGTATTACAGACAGCTGGCAGCAAAGTGAGCTGGACAACCCGTTCCAGCCACCGTATGAAGGTGACTATGCCGCCTTTATTGATAATACCAACGTTCCAAACGGTTCAGTGGCGCAGGACTGGCTTGTTACCCCGGCGTGGGTACTTCCGTCTAACGCCCAGCTGCGTTTCTTTTCGAGGCTTACACAGCCTGGTAACCAGGGAGGTGTTTACAAAATACTTGTAGCACCTGCGGGTTCAGATCTTTCAGATCTTAACAGCTATGTTGAGGCAATTACCTGGACAGAGCCTATCCTAAACCCTGATCAGGAAGCCTATAACGAAAAGATTGTTTCTATACCGGGAGTTGTGGGACAGAGTTATCATATTGCTTTCTTTATGGAGGGCGATAATGCAGACCGCTGGCTTGTTGATGCTGTATCGCTTGTAGAGCAGTGTATCCCGCCAACTAACCTTGGTGTTACTAACCTTACAGGTACTTCAGCCGATCTTACATGGACCGGTTCTTCAGCACAATGGGAAGTAGAGTGGCTTCTTAATACAGAGGCTCCTACAGGTTCGGGTACAGTTATTCCTGGTACTCCAAACTCTTTTGAAGCTTCTCCGCTTGTTCCTCAAACGGCATACAAGTTTTACGTAAGGGCAGTATGTGGCCCTGGTAATAATAGTGAATGGGCAGGCCCGTTTACTTTCCAGACTCCGCCTATTAACGATGCCTGTGCGGATGCTGTAATGCTTACGGTAAATCCTACGAACATTTGTACGTCAAGCACGGCAGGAAGTATTAATGGCGCTACTGCTTCGGTAGAGCCTAATGCCTGTTTTGGTACAGATGATGATGATGTGTGGTTCCAGTTTGTAGCTACAAATACTACACATTTAGTTAACCTTAATAATATTACAGGCGGTACTACCGACCTGTATCATGTGGTTTATAGTGGTGCTGATTGTGGCGCTTTAACGCAATTATATTGTAGTGACCCTAACAACAGTGTTGCTTCTGGCCTTACAGTAGGTAATACTTATACAGTAAGGGTTTATTCATGGACAAGTACTGCAGGGCAAACATCAAACTTTGATATTTGTGTAGGTACACCACCTCCACCACCTGCAAACGATGCTTGTGTTGATGCTATTACAGTTCCTGTAAATGCAGACCTTTCATGTGCTCAGATAGTTACTTCAACTATTTATTCTGCAACTGCTTCTCCTGAACCAAGTACTTGTACAGGTACAGAAGATGATGATGTATGGTTTGAGTTTGTGGCTACAGGGCCTACTCATACTATCAATCTTCAAAACATTAATGGTGGTACTACAGATTTAGTGCACGCTGTATACAGTGGTGATGATTGTGCTACTATGACACAAATGTATTGTAGTGACCCTAACAACAGTATCGCTACAGGCCTTACTCCGGGTAACACTTATAAAGTAAGGGTATATTCATGGACAGGTACAGCTAACCAGACTTCAGTATTTGATATCTGTATTGGTACACCGCCACCGCCACCGGCAAACGATGAGTGTGCAGATGCGGTTACTGTTCTTACAAACCCTGATTTAACCTGTACAAACTTTGCTTCAGGTACTATTGCATGGGCAACTCCATCACCTCAGAGTGCTACTGATTGTGCAGGAAGTGAAGATGATGATGTATGGTTTGAGTTTGTTGCTACAAGTACAACACATACAGTTAATTTAAACAACGTAGTAGGAAGTACAACTTTCCTTTACCATAGTATATATTCCGGTACAGATTGTAACGCGCTTACATTATTAAACTGTGCTACAGGAACAGCTAGTAGTGTAGGAGGGCTTACCATTGGTGATACTTATACAGTAAGAGTTTATTCTTCTACTGCTACAGGTGGCCAGACTACTACATTCGATATTTGTGTAGGAACACCACCACCACCACCGGCAAATGATGAGTGTGCTGATGCAGTGAATGTTCCTGTAAATGCAGATCTTAACTGTACTCTAGTAACTCCGGGTACTATCGCATGGGCTACAGCATCTGCAGAAACTAACTCATGTTTTGGTACGGATGATGATGATGTATGGTACTCATTCGTAGCTACCAGTACAACTCATACAGTTAACCTTAATAACGTAACAGGTGGTACTACAGATCTTTACCATGCTGTATATTCAGGTAGCTGTGGTTCATTTACAAGCCTTGTTTGTAGTGACCCTAACAACAGTATTGTAGGTGGACTTACTATTGGCGACACCTATTATATAAGAGTATATTCGTGGACATCGACGCCTGGGCAAACTTCAACTTTTGATGTTTGTGTGGGTACACCGCCACCGCCACCGGCAAACGACGAGTGTGACGATGCTACAGCAGTACTTACTAACGTAGATCTTAACTGTACAAACTTTGAATCAGGTACTATTGCATGGTCTACACCATCTGTAGAATCCAGTACTTGTACAGGTACAGAAGATGACGATGTATGGTTTGAGTTTGTAGCTACAAACCCAATGCATACTATAAACCTAAATAACGTAACAGGTGGTACTACAGATTTAGTACATGTACTTTATGAAGGTGATCAGTGTGGTACTTTAACGCAAGTATATTGTAGTGACCCTAACAACAGTATTGCATCAGGCTTAACAGTGGGGCAAACTTATAAGGTAAGGGTGTACTCATGGACAGCTACTCAAGGACAAACAACTACATTTGATATTTGTATTGGTACACCACCGCCACCACCGGCAAACGACGAGTGTGACGACGCTATTGTAGCGGTAGTAAACCCTACACAGGTGTGTACTGATGTTACACCGGGTACTATTGCATGGTCTACACCATCTGGAGAAGGCAATACATGTTTTGGTACTGATGACGACGATGTTTGGTTTGAATTTGTTGCAACAAATACTACACATCTTGTAAGCCTTATTAACATTACTGGTAGTACTACAGATCTTTACCATGTAGTATATGAAGGAGACCAGTGTGGTACTTTAACACAATTATATTGTAGTGATGCTAACAATAGTTTTGCTTCAGGGCTTACTATAGGGCAGACATATAAAGTAAGAGTTTACTCATGGACATCTACTCAGGGTCAAACTTCTGTGTTCGATCTTTGTATAGGTACTCCACCGCCACCACCGGTTAACGATGATTGTGCTGATGCTACTATAGTACCAGTTAATGCTGACCAGTTCTGTACACAAACAGCTCCTGGTATCATATTCTCTGCTACTGCTTCTCCGGAAGGAAGTACATGTACAGGTACAGAGGATGACGACGTATGGTTTGAATTCGTGGCTACTAATACTACCCACACTATAGAACTTCTTAACATTGTAAACGGTACTACAGATTTAGTACATGCGCTTTATGAAGGAGATGAGTGTGGTACACTTACCCAGTTATATTGTAGTGATCCTAACAGTAGTTTTGCTTCGGGACTAACTATAGGACAGACTTATAAAGTAAGAGTTTACTCATGGACAGGTACTGCTAATCAAACATCAGAATTTGATATTTGTGTGGCAACTCCACCACCACCACCTGCAAACGACGAATGTGCTGATGCCACAGTAGTTGCGGTAAATAGTGGTGTAGACTGTATAGAGTTTGGTACTGGTACAATTTATTCTGCTACTGCTTCTGCAGAAGGGAATACATGTTTTGGTACCGATGATGATGACGTGTGGTTTGAGTTTACTGCTTTAAGTGAAACACATTTTATTTCCCTGTCAAACATTACAGGTAGTACTACAGATTTATATCATGTTCTTTATGAGGGTGATGAGTGTGGTACATTAACACAGCTATACTGTAGTGATGCTAACGGAAGCTTAGCTTCTGGCTTAACCGTAGGTAACGTATATAAAGTAAGGGTTTACTCGTGGACTGCTACTGCAAACCAAACTTCAGCTTTTGAAATTTGTATTGGTACTCCGGCTACTCCTATTACAGTAGACGAAACTACCTTTACTACAGAGCAGCTTGTACAAACCGTTCTTATTGGTTCACCTTGTGCATTGGTAACAAACGTTACTTCTTCAACAGGTACTGACTTTGGACAGGCTAATGGTATTGGATACTTCAGCAGTACAGACGGTAGTTTCCCATTCTCTGATGGTGTGGTGCTTGCAACCAGCAGTATCCAGTCAGCTCCGGGTCCTAACCCGAATAATAACGATGGTACTAACACGGCTACGTGGCTTGGTGATGCAGATCTTGAAGCACTTATCGCTGTAGGCGGTAATACTGATGGAACAAACAATGCTTCGGTGCTTGAATTCGACTTTGTACCACTGCAGTCTTCATTCTCATTTGATTTCTTATTTGCTTCTGATGAGTATGGTACTTTCCAGTGTTCTTATTCTGATGCATTTGCATTTATACTTACAAATCTGGACGATCCACTTGCAGAACCAATAAACATGGCGGTTATTCCGGGTACAGATCTTCCGGTATCGGTTGTAAACATCAGGGATAATGCATATAATGGAGGTTGTGAATCAGTGAATCCTCAATTCTTCGGTTCTTATAACCCTGATAACCCTAATGGTTCTGCTATTGGTTACACAGGCCAGACTGTACCTATGACAGCTTCTGCAACGGTAGTTCCGGGAACAAATTATCATATCAAGATTGTTATTGCAGATTATAGAGACTCTTCTTTCAACTCTGCTGTATTCCTTGCAGGAGGTAGTTTTGACCTTGGTACAGTTGATCTTGGTGTAGACCTTACTGTTGAAGGTGAAAATGCAGTTTGTGAAGGTGGCGAAGCTACTATACAAACCGGACTTGATCCTGATGCTTATACCTTTGTTTGGTCTGTAACTCAGGAAGATCCTGATAACCCTGGCCAGTTTATCACTACAGTAATTGATGGTGAAACCGGCCCGGACCTTGTAGTAGCAAGTATGTCTAACGGTGGTTTTGGTACAGGTCTGTATACAGTGTCTGCAAACTATACTGGTTCTACCTGTTTCCTTGAAGGTGAGAAAACTGTTGAATTCTATGAGCCGGTTAATGCTACTGTAGGCGACCCTATAGATTTAACAGCTTGTGACGCCAGCGGATTTGCAACATTCGACTTTACATCAAATACCGATCTTATCTTGGCTGGTATTGATACGGCTGAATATGATCCTGCTGACTTTGAAATTACTTATCATGAAACTGAAGAAGATGCAGAAGACGGCACTAACCCTGTAGGTCCTGTATATGAGAATACTACAGCAGTAACTCAAACTATTTATGTAAGAATACTGTATACTCCGACAGGTTGTCCTGGTGTTAAAGAGTTTACGCTGAATGTTCAGGATCTTACACCTCAGTTTGATATGGGGGGCGACTTTAATATTTGTGAAGGCACTACTGATGCCACTATTACTATAACGCCAGAGAATTTTGATCCGGCTTCTCCGGATGTAACAATCTCATGGACATATGAGGGTGCTCCTCTTCCTGATACCGGCTTAACAGTAACGGTAACTGGCGAAGGTGAGTATGCAGCTACAATTAACAATTCTGGCTGTGAGGCTACACAATCAGTATTTGTAACTGTAACGCCTATACCTGTTGTAGATGATATGGCTGATGTGGCGGCATGTGATTCTTATACACTTCCTGCCCTTAGTGCAAATAATAACTATTACACAGGGCCTGGTGCTACTGGAGAAATGCTTGTAGAAGGAGATATTATTACTTCTAATCAGGAGATATTTATCTATGCTGAATCAGGAACTACTCCAACGAACTGTACCAGCGAAAGCAGCTTTATGGTTTCAATTACCGCAAGCCCTGCATTTACAATAAGCGGTGCAGAGATTGTTTGTGATCCTGCATTCTCTACCATGAGTGTTGAGGCTGAAAACTTTGATGGCGCTACTGCCA
>CAMPIZ010000109.1 GCA_946886675.1 uncultured Flavobacterium sp. | reverse complement strand
ATTTAAGATTAAATGGGTTTACTTACTGTCTTTGCGAGCAGAATGCAATGCAGCGCGGCAATCTCTTATTAGATTACTTCGTCGTTCCTCCTCGTAATGACTGTATGAATTTTTAATTCTGACGAAAGGAAAGCTCATTCAAAATTTAAGATTCATCATTTATAATAATCTTTTGTCTTACATCTCTCATCTTTAAATCTTATTTTAAATCCGTATTTTCGCCATTCATTACAAACCTCTAATCAAACTTAATGGAAAGAGTAGTTTTAATTACCGGAGGATCCTCGGGTATTGGGAAATCCATAGGCGAATTTCTTCAGGGAAAAGGGTACAAGGTTTATGGTACCAGCCGTAACCCACAAAATGTGCAGGGTTCAAAAATTCCGCTTGTAGCGCTTGATGTACGTGATGCCAAAAGTATAAAAACAGCAGTGGCGCAAGTAATTAATGAGGCAGGAAGGCTGGATGTACTTATAAACAATGCGGGAGTAGGTATTACAGGTCCGCTTGAGGAGATTCCGGCAGCGGAAATAAAAAACAACTTTGAAACCAACCTGTTTGGCCCTATAGAGGTAATGAAGGCGGTACTGCCGCAAATGCGTACACAAAACTACGGACTCATTATTAATATAACTTCGATTGCCGGATATATGGGGCTGCCTTACCGCAGTGTATATTCCGCATCTAAAGGTGCTCTGGAACTTATAACAGAAAGCCTTCGCATGGAAGTTAAAAATTTTGGCATTACTATTACAAACGTGGCTCCGGGAGACTTTGCGACCAATATTGCTTCCGGGCGTTATCATGCACCACTGGTAAAGGGTTCGGCTTATGAAACTACATATGGCAAAACGCTTAGTATGATGAACGAGCATGTAGATAGTGGCAGCAACCCTATGGAAATGGCTGAGGCGGTATATGCCATAATGAAAGACCCAAACCCAAAAATACACTATAAAGTAGGGGCTTTTATGCAAAAGTTTTCTATCGTTTTAAAAAGGTTACTGCCTGATAAAGTGTATGAAAAGTTGCTGATGAATCATTATAAATTGTAGTTTTGCAAAAAAATTACAGGACTCAACATTTTTAAAATCATAACATGAAGTTTTTTATCGATACGGCTAATCTTGACCAGATTAGGGAAGCACAGGAGCTTGGCGTTTTAGATGGTGTTACTACAAATCCGTCTTTAATGGCAAAGGAAGGTATTACAGGAAGGAATAATATTCTTAAACACTATGTAGACATCTGTAATATTGTGGATGGCGATGTGAGCGCAGAGGTTATTGCTACCGATCTTGAAGGAATGATTAAAGAAGGCGAGGAGCTGGCAGAACTGCACGATCAGATTGTGGTTAAAATACCTATGACAAAGGAAGGTGTAAAAGCTTGTAAATATTTTTCTGATAAAGGAATTAGAACAAACGTTACGCTTGTTTTCTCTCAGGGGCAGGCTTTACTAGCTGCTAAAGCAGGGGCTACCTATGTATCTCCGTTTATTGGCCGCCTTGATGATATTTCTACAGACGGGCTTGACCTTATTGAGGATATCCGCCTTATATATGATAACTATGGCTATGAAACCGAAATCCTGGCAGCATCTGTTCGTCACACTATGCACATTGTTAACTGCGCAAAAATAGGTGCCGATGTTATGACAGGCCCTCTAAGCGCCATTACCGGTTTACTGAAACACCCGCTTACCGACAGCGGACTGGCTCAGTTTATCGCCGATTATGAAAAAGGCAATAAATAATAATTAAAGGCTGCTTCGGCAGCCTTTTTTATTATTTGATTTTGTGTTCCTTTGAAGCAATCTAAAATGGTTAGGAGGTATTTTCCTTGTGATTACGAGGAATAAAAAACTGACTACTGAGACTGAATACTATCTCCCGCCTCAACCACAAACTTTTCCTCAATAAGTTTATGATTAATAGTGGCTCCTGCCTTATTGCCCTGTGCCACAGCATTTGCTACCGACCTGAAATGAGTAAGGCAGTCACCAGCGGCATACACCCCGGGCACTGAGGTTTGCATAGTACGGTCTACTTTAATAAACCCCTTTTCTGTAATTTCACAGCCCATTTCTTCCGGTATTGAGCAGTGCTGAATAAAAGGCAGCTGTGTAAATATTGCCTCTATATCATCTGGCGGAGTGTCTTCAAAATGCAGGCTTGTAATTTTACCGTTCTCATGCTCTATTTCTTTTATACAGTTTTCTACAACAAGTATGTCGTTTTTGTTCAGCATGTTTACTTCCTCGGGAGACAACGTACTCGTTCCGTTTGTATATAGTGTAAGCTTATCACTCCACTGATTTAGTATTTTTGCCATTTCGTACCCCATGTCGCCATTGGCAAGCACGCCCAGCCTTTTATTTTTTACTTCATAACCGTGGCAATAAGGGCAGTGCAGTATACTAATGCCCCAGCAGTCTTCAAAACCTGGTGTTATAGGGATTGTGTCTTTTATTCCGGTTGCAAATAATACCTTCCTGGTTCTAAAAGCCTGCTTGTCTTTAGTAGTTACCTCAAAAATAGTGTCAGTCTGGTTTACTGATGTTACCAGTCCGTCCATAAATGAAATAGTAGGATAAGATGTTACCTGTTCGCGTGCGATATGGTTTATTTCCGAAGGCCTGCTGCCATCCCTTGTGAGAAAATTATGGGAGTGGAGTGTTTTTTTGTTGCAGGGTTCGCCAGCGTCTATAATCAAAACATGCCTGCCTGAACGCCCTAACGACAAACCTGCCGATAAACCCGCATAGCTGCCCCCTATGATTATCACATCGAATAGTTCCTGTTGTTTCATAGCATTAACTGTATACTCATAAAGTTATCAAACTAAAATGCGTGTACAGCGTACTTTAACTTTGTTTTAGAAGATGTTGAGATGAGAGAGTGGAGATAACCGACTGAGGACTATTTTAAATGACGAATTTTAAATTTTGAAGTACTTCCACTAAAACCTGGATTTCTCTATTGCATTGCATTTAGGTTAAAATGGAACTGTCTACTGCGACTGAATACTGTTAACTGGCACTGAAAATTACTCAATAATCATTTCGATATGTTTTTCGCGGTAAGCCTGCAGTATTTTCGATTTATGCACAAAACCATAGAAGCGTTCGTCTTTGAGTATAGGCAGGTATTCTGATTTTGTTTCTTCAAACTTATCCATAATCATCTCTACAGAGTCTTCTACAGAAACCGTTTCTACCTGTGTGTTTATCATTTCCTCAAGTTTGGAATATTTGATCTTGAAAGGGCTAAAGGCTATATGCCTTATATTATTAAAGTCAATAAGCCCCTGCAGGCGCTTCTTTTCGTCTACAACTGCAAAAACGCTCTGGTTTGTAGTGCTTAAAAGGTTTATTACTTCATCTGGGGTTTGCGTTGGCAGTACAGTGTGTGTATCTGTAGTAACCATACTCATTACATCAATGCTGGAAAGTACATTCCTGTCTTTATCAGATGTAAAAACCTGCCCTTTGTCTGCCAGGTGCTTCACGTCCATAGAGTGTTTTTCAAACTGCTTGGATACCGCAAAGCTTATTGAAGATACTATCATAAGCGGTACCATAAGGTTATAGCCGCCAGTAATCTCACCAATAAGGAATATAGCTGTAAGCGGCGCATGGAAAAGCCCACTCAATATACCCGCCATTCCTACAATAGTAAAGTTGGCTACAGGTATATCTTTATCAAGGCCTATAAGGTTAATGATCTTTGCCATGCAAAAACCCATATAGGAACCCACAAAAAGGGAAGGGGCAAAGTTACCACCATTACCACCGCTGGAAAGCGTAAGGCCTGTGGCAAACACCTTAAGCATCATGGTTACTCCTGTAAAAATAAGCAGAACCCAGGCATCACCTTTAAACTCATCCAGTACGGTATTATCCATTATGGCAGAAGGGTTAAGGCTGGTGAGTACCTTAATGCTTTCATAACCTTCACCAAAAAGCGTGGGGAACAGGAATATAAGAAAAGCAAGCGGTATGGCGCCATACAGGGCTTTGCGGTACTGCCCCATTTTAAGGCGTGCAAAATGGGCTTCTATCCGCTGAAAAGTTCGTGCATGATATAATGAAACAAACCCTGCCAGTATACCTAAAACTATGTAATACGGAATGTTATGGTAATCGAAAGTCTGCCTTTGCTGAAAGGAAAGGAGTACTTCTTCATTTAAAACTACTGTAGAGATAATAGCCCCCGTAGCAGCCGATATCATAATAGGGATAAAAGCTGTTATTGTAACATCTGTAAGTACCACTTCTATGGCAAAAAGCACTCCGGCTATAGGGGCGTTAAACGCAGCGGCTATACCGGCTGCCACACCACAGGCCAGGAGCAGTATCCTGTCCTTTTGGGAGAGTTTGTATTTTTGGGCAAAGTTAGACCCGAAGGCCGCACCCGTAATGGTAATGGGCGACTCTAAACCTGCCGAACCCCCAAGGCCAACAGTAAGGGAGCTGGTTAGTATTTGGGCATACATTTGCTTGCGCGGCATAATACCCCCTTTTTTTGCAACGGCATACAGTATGCGCGAGCTTCCTTTTTCTATCTTGTTGTTAAGCAGTTTTCGCACTACCCAAACCGTGAGTACTATACCCGCTATGGGTAGTATACTGTTAATATAAGGCAGCTTAAGGTAGCCGTTTACATAAGTTGCAAGCCTGAAAACATTGTGGGCAAACCCTTTAAGTATAATTACGGCAAATGCTGTGGAAACAGCTACCAGTACACAGGATAAGTATATAAAATGCCTTTCGGAAAGGAGGCTTTTGAGTAAAAAAAACAGGGTTTCAAACCGCCTTACGTTATTTCTTAAAAACAAGCGGATTTTTGAAACAGTTCTTTTGGGCATTGTACGAAAATTATGTTTGGAATTTTAAAAATGCTAAGGTACTGCATTTAAGAAAAATTTTCGAATCAATTATAAATTTTTTAATGCTTCGCGGGCGCTCAAGGGCTTTAATTCAGCAGAACCTACAAATTCCCTTACCGAATCAGGGTTTACCTTGCCATATTCCCTAAGTGCCCATCCTATCGCTTTTTGTATAAAAAATTCTTTACTGTGCCTGTGTTTAAGGCATTCGTCAAATAGTACAGACTCATTGGTATCTTTTTTATAGCCAAGCTGAAACAAGATGGCGCTTCGGTTAAGCCACATATTATCACTTGATGAAAAACGCTTTACAACAGCTTTGGTTTCCTGTGGAAATTGCTGCAGGTATACACCCAGCAGGTACTTTGCAATGGTGTCTACACTGTCCCACCAGGAGTTGTGAACTATCAGGTATTCAATAAGCTCAATATCTTCTTTTACAAAATTCTTTTTAAGGTCTTTTACCAAAATCTCTATAGCACAATAGTGGTAGTCCCTTTTTTCTTTAGCATAGAGATCTTTTGCTATGCTGCGGCAATTGGCTTTTACTTCAGTTTTATGATTGTCCCATGCGGCTTTAAACAGTTTACGCCTCTGGTCGGTCTTAATGCCATAAAAAGAAAACAGGCCTTTCATATAGTCCTGCATGTATTGGGCATTTTCAGCATTGGCATTTGCCGAAAAAGCAGCGGTAAGTTCGTTTATAAATGTCATATTCCCAGTTCGGCCGATTTTTCTTTTACGTGATTTTGCAGGTCTTTAAAAAATTCCCTGAATTCTGCCTCAAAAGTATCATAATACTGTAAAAGTTCGTTAACCGCGTTGCGCATCCCCGATTTGTTTTTCGTGCGGTTATCCATCTGGGTAAGTATGCGTGCCATGCCTTCCGTATCCGCATAAGCATTAAGCCAGTCGTACGTAATAAGGTGCGGCATCATGTTTTTGGTCTTCGTGGCAAGTATACTGCGGTTGTCTTCCAGCATTTTATAGAATTTTTGAGCATATTGTTTTAATGGCAAATGGTGGTAGTCCTGCCAGTTCTTTGCCAGGAAATGGTCGTAAAACATATCCATAATAACCCCTGCATAGTGGTGGTATACAGGGTGCAGCCTTTTTGTACCCTGTCTAAAAACCGGATGAGCATCGGTATAGCTGTCTATAGCGCGGTGCAACATTATGCCTTTTTGCACATCCTCCGGAAAATGTTCGTATTTGTTACCGGTAATGTTATCGGCCATAAAGTTGCCTATTTTAACCAGGTCGTTATCGCCCGAAAGATATATGTGTGCCAAAAAGTTCATAGGCACAATTTAGGGA
>CAMPIZ010000108.1 GCA_946886675.1 uncultured Flavobacterium sp. | reverse complement strand
TCGATATTTAAAATCAACTTTTATAGTTATCTTTGCCACCTGACTTTTTAAAAGTAATTATTTAAATAATCTACATTAATGATTAACGAGGATTTTAAAGACGATATAGGAGATAATCACATCGCTACAAGCGCAGTAACACCTCTAAGAGCTGATGCTTTTGAAATGAGTGATGATGAAAAAATTGATGCTATAAAAAAAGATGTTGAGAGCATTTTGAATACACTTGGCATGGACCTTACAGACGACAGCCTGAAAGGGACTCCCAACCGTGTTGCAAAAATGTTTGTGAAAGAAATATTCGGGGGGCTAAACCCTAACAAAAAACCAGGTTCATCTACTTTTGAAAACAGGTACAAGTATAATGAAATGCTGGTTGAAAAAAATATAACCATTTACTCTACCTGCGAACACCACCTGCTACCTATAGTAGGGCGTGCACATGTTGCTTATATATCTAACGGTACTGTAATAGGGCTTTCTAAAATGAACCGTATTGTTGACTATTTTGCAAAGAGACCTCAGGTACAGGAAAGACTTACCATACAAATTGTACAGGAGCTTCAGAAAGTATTAAAAACGGAAGATGTGGCCTGCGTTATAGATGCTAAGCACCTTTGCGTTAATTCCCGCGGTATACGTGATATTGAAAGTAGTACCGTAACTTCTGAATTTGGAGGAAGGTTTAAGGAAGAAAATGTGCGCCGTGAGTTTTTAGATTATATAAAACTTGACACACAATTTTAATCCTATTACTTTTACAGCTGTAACGGCATTAAAATAATCCTTATGCAATTGTATAAAAACCAGTCATTAAAAATTTACAATTCCCTTAGCGGGGAAAAAGAACTGTTTACCCCAATCCATGAAGGCAGTGTAGGTATGTACGTTTGCGGACCTACAGTTTACAGCAATGTGCATTTGGGAAACTGCAGGACTTTTATTTCATTTGACCTGGTTTACAGATATCTTAAACATTTAGGATACAAAGTACGCTATGTGCGGAATATTACCGATGTGGGCCATATAGAGGATGATGCAGATGACGGTGAGGATAAAATTGCAAAAAAAGCAAGGCTGGAAAAACTGGAGCCTATGGAAATTGTACAGCAGTATTCTGTAGATTTCCATCAGATATTAGAGCTTTTTAATAACCTGCCGCCAAGTATAGAACCAACTGCAACTGGACATATTATAGAGCAGATTGAAACCATTAAGCAAATAATTGAAAATGGTTTTGCTTATGAGTCAGACGGATCTGTATATTTTGACGTAGTAAAGTTTAATGAAACGCATGATTACGGAAAGCTTAGCGGAAGAAACCTGGAAGATATGATAGCCAATACGCGCGATCTTGCCGGACAGGATGAAAAAAGAAATCCTCAGGATTTTGCCCTTTGGAAAAAAGCTGAGCCACAACATATAATGCGATGGCCGTCTCCATGGGGTGATGGTTTCCCGGGGTGGCACCTGGAGTGTACTTCTATGAGTACAAAATATTTAGGCAATCATTTTGACATACATGGCGGAGGAATGGATTTAAAATTCCCACACCATGAATGTGAAATTGCACAAAATGAGGCATGTACAGGCCAGTCTCCGGTTAACTTCTGGATGCATGCCAATATGCTTACGCTTAATGGTAAAAAAATGTCTAAATCTACCGGGAATAATATCCTGCCAAGGGAATTATTTTCAGGTAATAACACTATATTAAGTAAGGCTTTCTCCCCTGCCATAACACGTTTTTTTATGCTGCAGGCACATTACAGAAGTGTTTTAGACTTTAGCAATGATGCTATATTAGCCTCAGAAAAAGGATTTAACCGCCTTATGGAAGCGCTTGACAGCATTAAAGAGATAAAGCCTGCAACTAAATCAACTGTAGATATAGCATCATGGAAGCATTCCTGTTATGATGCTATGAATGATGACTTTAACAGCCCTGTTTTAATAGCCCAGCTATTTGAAGCAGTAAGGTATGTGAACCTGCTTAAGGATGGTAAAGAATCTATAAGTGCTGTTGATCTTACACAATTATCGGCTACAATGAACGCTTTTGTATTTGATGTACTGGGCCTTGAAAACCAAAAAACCAGTGCCAATAATAACGATAAACTGGAAGGCGTGGTTAACATGCTTATAGGTATGAGAAACGAAGCACGTGCCAACAAGAATTTTTCATTATCGGATCAGATAAGAAATAAACTAACGGAATTGGGCATTGAGTTGAAAGACACTAAAGAAGGCACAACCTTTTCCGTACAATCTTAATAACTACATTGAAAATAAGGAACATAGTAATAGCACCATTTATATTACTTGTCCGTTTCTATCAGGGGGCAATATCACCTCTTTTGCCTTCATCATGCCGATATACCCCTACCTGCTCTCAATATACTATAGAAGCATTGCAAAAACATGGCTTGTTTAAAGGAGGCTGGCTAAGCACCAAACGCATTATTAGCTGCAATCCGTGGGGTGGTCGGGGCTATGATCCAGTACCTGAAAGAAAATGCGGACATAATCATTAATTAACCGGTATTTGGCTTTGCAGTCTTACACATTTAATTAATTTTACAGAAATTAAACCAATAAAAATGACACACGCTCTCAGCATTGTTTGGAACCCCAGTGAAGGAATTGATCTTGGGTTTTTCATGCTTCGTTATTACAGCCTTATGTGGGTGGTAGCCTTTGGCCTTGGCTGGTACATTATGAAAAGGATATTTGAAAGAGAAGGCGAATCTATGGAAAAACTGGATAAGCTTTTTATCTATACCATAGTTGCTACCATGATAGGCGCAAGGTTAGGCCATGTGATATTTTACCAACCGGAGTTATTTAAGGAAGATTTCATTAATGTTTTCCTGCCTTTCAGGACTAATCCGAAATTTGAATTTACAGGCTTTGCCGGCTTAGCAAGCCACGGTGCTGCTATTGCTATTATACTAACTATGATATACTATAGTAAAAAGGTTATAAAAAGACCACTACTATGGATGCTTGACCGTGTAGTAATACCTGTAACCAGCGGTGGTATATTTATCCGTTTGGGTAACTTTATAAACTCTGAGATTTTAGGAAAAGAAACTACTGCCGATTTACCTACAGCCGTAAAATTTGTAAGAGGTGAAGAAAACCTTGGAAAATATGAGGCTATGCAGATAACAGGTACAGATGATTATAACAAAGCTTATGACCTCATACAGCATAATCCTAAATTTGCAGATACTTTTAACGCAATACCATACAGGCATCCGGCACAGTTGTATGAAGCCTTTCTTTACATTTTTGTATTTGCCATAATATATTATATGTACTGGAAAACTGACTCAAGGAAGAAACACGGGCTTATTTTTGGTGTATTCCTTGTGTTGCTATGGACAGTTCGTTTTGTAGTAGAGTTTGTAAAACAAAGTCAGGGAGGCTTTGAGGAAGATCTTCCGGGAGGACTGCTTACGGGACAATGGCTAAGCATACCATTTATACTGGTGGGGCTCTATTTAATATTTACAGCCAGGAAAAGAACAGAAACATTGTAAAAACCAAAAACCGCCAAGAGGCGGTTTTTGGTTTTTTTATTCATTAAGTATAAAATCATAAATTATTTTTCCTACCTGCCTCTCCGGCGCTTCAGGATCTGGTGTCCATGTAGTATTTAAGGCTGCATTTTTAGCCTGCTCCAATAAGCAATCTGCTTTATTAGTAGTCCCTTCTATGCCCGGATTGGCTTCAATTACTTTACCATAACGGTCTACTATAATTTCTACCACCACTTTACCTTCTTCATTACAAATGTATTCGGGTTCTTTTAATTTAATGGTGGCAATTGTATCACTTACTTTATTTGCTTTCTGTGCTTTTACTGTAAAACAGGAAAATACCAATAAGCTTACAAACAAATACTTCATAAAAGTTATAATTAATCCGTAAGCTTAAAGTTATATATAATTTTTCCTACCTGTTTATCCGGCGCATCAGGGTCAGCTTCCCATGTAGTGTTCATAGCTGCAACTTTAGCCTGCTCCAGTAAACAGGCGGCATTATTTGTTGTACCACGTACCCCTGGTTTTGCACTTATAACTTTTCCTGAACGGTTTACAGAAATCTCTACTACTACTTTACCCTGTTCATTACAAACATATTTAGGCTGTGGTTTACCAAGAGCATTGCGATTTCCTAACTGGTAATTACCATTACCGGTACCGGCTGTGCCACCACCGCCATTGCCATAGCCACCTTCAAGTGTTCCGTCTATCTTACCTTTATCACCTGCCTGATTATCGTCTCCCTGGCCACCCGTTGCTTTACCGTCAGACTTTGGCCCATTAAGAATGTTAGACAATGCATCGGTTGTACTTTTAGAGGGTTTAGGGGCTTCTGGTTTTGGCTTCTCTTTAGGCTTTTCTGCTTCTTTTGGTGTTTCCTTCTTAGGCTTTTTATCTGTTATTACAGGCGCATCATTTACATCCTGGGTAATAACTTCCTCTTCTACCGGAGCGGATTGCGATTCCGACTGTACCGGTTGGGGAGCAGAGTTTATTGGCTCTGTAGGCTGTATATCACCCATACCCATATCAGTAGTACCAAAATTTATGGCAATACCGTTTTCAGGCGGCGGGTCGAGATACCTGAGCCCCAGAAAAAAGCATAAAATCAGTATAATCACAAATATTATTGTTGTGACTATAAATGATTTTCTTTCATGTTCTGTTTCTAAATACTTCATTCCTCCTTATTTAGGATTTACTGCCAGCACAATTTTAAATTTATTCCTGTAAGCTATATCCATTACGCTCACTGCCTTTTCTATAGGCACACCTTCCTCAGCACGTAATACAATAGCTTTTCCTTCATCACCTGATAAAAGCTCAATAAGCTTCGCCTCCAGGTTTTCCTCTGATATAGGGTCTTTATCAATAAAGTATTCCATGTCTTTTGTAATACTTACAGCTACATTCTGGTTGTTTTCTGTCTTGCCTTTTGCCTTTGGCAGGTTAAGGTCAAGCGCGTTAGTTGTAACCATAGTAGATGTAAGCATAAAGAATATCAATAACAGGAATACAATATCCGTCATCGACGACATGTTAAACTCGGGTGTTACCCTGTTTCTGCTTCTAAACTGCATAATTATACCGGATCATTTAATAGATCAAGGAACTCAACTGCGTTGGCCTCCATCTGGTTAACTATCTTATCTGTTTTTACTACCAGGTGGTTATAGCCTATGTAAGCAACAATACCCACAATAAGGCCCACTACTGTAGTAGTCATAGCGGTATATATACCACTTGCAAGCGCTCCAACTTCTATCTGGCCTCCTCCGCTTGCTATTTCATGAAAAGCAAGTATCATACCAACAACGGTACCAAGGAAACCAATCATAGGTCCTGCTCCCGAAATTGTAGCCAGGATACTTACATTCTTCTCAAGGTTATATATCTCAAGCTTGCCTGCACTTTCTATGGCCGTATTAATATCTTCAAGAGGCTTTCCTACCCTTGATATACCTTTCTCAATAAGCCTCGACACAGGCGTATTGGTGTGCTGACATAAAAGCTTGGCACTGTCAAACCTTCCGTGTGTTATATGGTCCCTTATCTGGTTCATGAAGCCTTTATCAATCTGGGATGCGGCTTTAAGGGCAAGAGCCCGTTCTATATAAAGGTAAATAGCCACAAAAAATAAAACCCCAAGTACAATCATGATTATCTGGCCGCCAAGACCGCCACTTGTAAGGAGTTCCATAATAGATAACGTCTTTTCTGTTGCCTGCTCATTAACAAGAGCATCCTGCGCTACCGCCAAACTATCGGCCTGCTGAATGTTTACCATAGGAAAATTGTCTTAAAAATATTTATCTTTTAAATTTTAACGCTAATATAGTTTAAAAATTGTTTCTGTAAACTGCTTGCCGCAGCAGACTTAAAAATAAAAAACCTGCCCGTATTGCGGGCAGGTTTTTATATAAAGTTTTCCAAAAACTTATTAAGCTGCTTCTATAATCGCAAAATCGAAATTTCCTATTTTTTAAAACGAAATTTCCATTTTTTTGAGCCTGTTGATGTTCTTATACGTTAACAGGCTTTTCGTTTACTACAACGCAAATAACAGCCTCTTTACCGCATGTGTTGCATACGCTCTTCCATCCGTTTGCCTGTTTGATGCTTTCAACCTTTGTGCTGCCACATTGCTCGCAATAATCATCTGTCAATGCCATAATAATAG
>CAMPIZ010000107.1 GCA_946886675.1 uncultured Flavobacterium sp. | reverse complement strand
CTTTTATAGATGTATAGCCCTGCGCCGCCATTTGCCACATAAACACTTGTACCGTTTGCAGAAACTGCATTGGTTGTGATATCAGTAGGGTCTATACCTTCCACATTAGTGGGAACTGAGATAGTTTGTGTTTTATTTCCTGAATTAATATTGTAAACTCCAAGCCCCTGATATCCTTCAGAAACCAATAGAGAATTGTTATCCAGAAAATCTATCGTTCTTTTTGCATCTGGTACATCCTGTGAAGTTGTAAAAGAGTTTTGAAGGCTAAGGTTGTTTGCATTATACACTTTTACACCCTGTGTACCGCTTAGTACAACAATTTTATTGCTTTTAAGCCCTACAGAACGAAGATCGTTTACAGAAATAGCCATCTCTATCTGATGATTAGATTCATTCAGCTGTACAAGCTGTCCATTATAGCCTGACACAGCATAATATTTTGAATCAGATGAAGTAACCGATGTTGCTACATCACCCTGAAGCTGAGTTTGCGTAAAGTTTGTGGTAAGTAACCCGTTTGACAGTGCCATTGACGAAACAAATGCAGGTGTAGCTGCCTGTGGGTAAGCATCAGTACTTACAGCTCCGGCAATATAAAGCACACCATTATTATAATTAACGCTGCTTACATCAGTATTTGGAAATATTGCCTGCATAACGATTTGCGGGGTGTTAGGATTTGATATATCAATAACATCCACTGCTCCGGAATAGGCTTCACCCTGAGTATTATACGATACATACGCATAGTTACCATTAACATTAACGTGTGTTGCCTTTAATGTAAAACCATTATAAACCGGGGGGTTTACTTCGGCAACAAGCGCAAGAGGAATACCGGCGGCAGGAGCATCCTGATTTCGGCCTCCTAAGGGAGTGATAATTTCCAGTGCCCCGGAATTATCATACTTTACACGTTCGTTAAGAGATTGAGAATCGTTATTTAAAATAACGTTTTCCTGTGAGTCATTTGTAACATTGTCATCATCATTGTTACAGGAAGCCATAAACATTACCGTAAGTAAGGTACAGCAAGCTAAAAATTTGTTTTTCATAATGGGGTTAAAAATTTGATGCAAATGTATTGTGTTGGTGTATATTATAATGTTAAACTGATTATTTTTTCTTATTCTGTCATAAGTTAATATTATATCATTAAAATACAAAGGCTATCTTTGTAAAAATTTAAGATGATTCTACAAGATACAATAGTAGCACTAGCTACCCCTTCAGGTTCAGGAGCCATAGCTGTTATAAGACTTTCGGGTAAAGATGCTGTAAATATTGCTTCGAAAGTCTTTAAATCAGTATCTGGAAAAAACATCGGAAAACAAAAATCTCATACAATACACCTGGGCCATATAACAGAAGGCGAAAGAATATACGATCAGGTGTTGCTTTCGGTTTTCAAAGGCCCAAATTCTTATACTGGTGAGAATATTATTGAAATTTCCTGCCATGGATCCAGTTATATACAACAACAGATAATTCAGCTGTTACTGCGCTCAGGTTGCAGGATGGCTAATGCCGGGGAATTTACCTTAAGGGCTTTTTTAAATGGCAAGCTGGACTTATCTCAGGCAGAAGCAGTAGCAGATCTTATTGCGAGCGATAACGAAGCTTCTCACCAGATAGCTATGCAGCAAATGCGCGGTGGTTTTTCTAATGAAATAGCCAAACTTCGAGAAGAGCTTTTAAATTTTGCTTCGCTTATTGAGCTTGAGCTTGATTTTGCAGAAGAAGATGTGGAGTTTGCTGATCGTACACAATTTCATCAACTATTAGAAAGGATAGAGTTTGTACTGAAAAAATTAATTGACTCTTTTGCCGTAGGCAACGTTATTAAAAATGGTATTCCGGCAGCAATTGTGGGAGAGCCTAATGTAGGTAAATCTACCCTGCTTAATGCCCTGCTTAATGAAGAGCGTGCAATAGTATCGGATATTGCGGGAACAACCCGCGATACAATTGAAGATGAACTGGTAATTAATGGTATTGGTTTTCGATTCGTAGATACCGCAGGTATAAGGGAAACACAGGATGTGGTAGAAAGTATTGGTATAAAAAAGACCTTTGAAAAAATAGAACAGGCTCAGGTTGTAATTTATCTCGTTGATGGGTCGCAGCTGTCAGACAGTGCTAAAATGAGCCAGTTTAAAACTGAGATTGAGAAAATTAAGAATCAGTTTCCTTTAAAACCATTAATTATACTGGTTAATAAAGCCGATAAACTGGACAAAGAACAGAAGGAAGTTATTATCAATGCACATACGGAAGACATACTTTTAATTTCTGCCAAAGAAAATATGGGGGTTGAGGAATTAAAAGAAAAGCTTTTGTCTTTTGTGAATACCGGAGCTTTACGCAACAATGAAACCATAATAACCAACACAAGACACTATGATTCCCTTTTAAAAGCTCTTGAAGAGATACAAAAAGTACAGTTTGGAATGCGTTCCGGACTATCAGCAGATCTTATGGCTATTGATATAAGGCAGGCGCTTTATTATTTTGGAGAAATTACAGGCCAGGTAACTAATGATGAACTTTTAGGTAATATTTTTGCTAATTTCTGCATCGGTAAGTAGCAGCACATAATATCGCAAAACAAAACAAACTAAACCAGTTAAATTGTTATAAAACAGCAATTTAACTGGTTTTTATTTTTCTGTTACTTTATTTTAGTTATAGATATTTTGCTCCGTTTTGTACCCCATTTGTACCTCGAAATCGATAATGATCGGAGGTACAAAATCAGGGGAAATTATGGCACACAGAGGCACACATAGACACAATGGGACACAAACAGTCACATTATGAGCTCTAATTTAAAGATTCCGAAGATCTGCGAATTCTGTAATAATGAATTTATCGCAAGGACTACCCGCACAAGGTACTGCTCGCACAAATGCAACAGTCGTGCGTACAAAGATGTTGAACGACAGGCTAAAGTCCGGAAAACCACGGCTGAAACAGAACTTATTTTAACCGGGGACCTTACCCGTGTCAAGGCTATGGAGTTCTTAAACGTTGACCAGGCAGCGCTGCTTTTTGGCATCAGCCGCAGGACAAGTTACAGGTTAATTAACCGGGGATGTCTGAATATTGCCAAATTTGGCAACCGTACCGTACTTAAAAGGGCTGACATGGAAAGCTTCTTCATAGCGCCGATTACCACCGAAATTGACCCGCCGGTTCAGGAGTTTCCCGGTATTGAGAGTTGCTATACCATCACCGAAGTGCAGCAGCAATTCAATGTTTCCCCTGCCGCGCTATATAACCTGATCCAGCAGTTCGGGATTGCAAAGTATGCAATCGGCAGGTTTACCTATGTCGCAAAAAAAGATATTAACCTTCTCTTCAATGCCGCATGATTATGAAAAAGATAAAAGTTACACTTCGCACAAAATCGATATCAAAAGGAAGGTTGTCGCTGTACCTTGATTTCTACCCTCCTTACTTTAATGCACGGACAGGGGAATATTCAAGGCGCGAATTTCTAAGGTTGCACCTCATAGCCAAGCCAAAGAGCCAGGCGGATAAGATTATTAACCATGAAAATTGGCATACAGCGGAACTGATCTGCGCTAAACGGCAGAACGAGGTAAATAAGGAGCACATTTATACGCCCTTTGAAATAGAACAGCTCAAAAAGCAGAAAGTGATGGAAGCCTCTTTTTTAGATTATTTCAGGAAGCAGGCAGATTTAAAGGAAGGCAACAACAGGATAATATGGGATAGCTCGATAGCCCATTTCGAGATCTTTCGCGCAGGAAAGCCTACCGCTTTTAATGATATAACCGTTGAGCTGGCAGAAGGGTTCAAGGCATATCTCCTGTGTGCTAAAAGCCTTAGGGAGAACGGAAAACCGTTATCAAGGAATACTGCCCTCTCCTATTTCAATAAGCTAAAAGCTACACTGCGTAAAGCCTATAAGCAGCAGATGTTGCAAAATGATATTAATGCAGCTGTTGACAGTATTCCGGAATACGAGGCGAAAAGGGATTTCCTGACACGTGAAGAAGCAATCGCATTATTCCATGCACCATGCAAAAAAGAGATTGTCAAAAGAATTTCGCTTTTCTCGATCTTGACCGGCCTGCGTTATTCTGATATAGCTAAGTTATCTTGGGGCGAAGTGCACTACAGTAAAAGTACGGGTGCAGGTATAAGCTTCCGGCAGGAAAAGACCGAGGGATGGGAACTCCTGCCAATATCTGATGAGGCGTATACGCTTTTGGGTGAAAGAAGGGATGATACGGAAAAGGTATTTTCAGGGTTAAATAAGTGGGATGTTGACCGCATACTGCCTGTATGGGTCGCCGAGGCAGGAATTAAGAAGCATATTACCTTTCACTGCTTTCGCCATACATATGCAACACTGCAGGTCTCAGCAGGTACCGATATTTTTACGGTATCGAAAATGCTTGGCCACAAAAATGTAAGGACAACGCAGGTATATGCTAGGCTTGTAGATGAGAAGAAAAGGGCAGCTGCGGGAAAGATAACATTTGTTTCGGAAAACAAAATCAGTGGTTGTTAAGGCGCTTCTCAACATCGCTGTGTATTTCCTCGATAGTTTTAACCTTCCCGGACTTTATCCAGGAGAGTAATTCTGATTTGTAAAAATAAAGCCGCTTGCCTTTTTTACAGACAGGTATCTCGTTCCGGCTGACCTTAGAATATACCGTCGGTACGGATAAGTTAAGCAGTTTAGCAGCTTCAGTGATGTTCAGCAATTCCTCCTGCTGCTTTGACTCAGGAGAAAGTGACTTAAGCAGGAGCTCGATCCGCTCCATCTTGTCAAATAGCTTTCCTATCAGCTTTGGTATCTGGTCAAAGGTAAAAGGCTTCATAGTGTTTGATTATTCAGGGAAGTAGATAGTACTCGGCTTATTTTTCTTTTTCGACGGCTCATATTTTATGTATCCGTAGTTGCTCAGGTCCTTAAGGCAACGGCAATAGGTTTTAATAGCGGAGATTTTCGCCAACGGCATGATATCATGGCTGTACGCCTGTATGGGGTTAGAAAAGCCCCTTTGCTGCCTGTACTGAAGCAGCGCTGCAAAAATTCCGATATGCGTACTGCTGATACGCATATCGTCGCGCGCCTTATCAAAAAAAGCAAAAAGGGGCTTACTGGTACTCATCTCTACAATTTTTGTGCTTTACGCCGCTGCTTCTTTTCCTGTTGCTCACCAGGGCCATCCTCCTCACCATTCGACTGCTTAGCTTTTATATCCTGCTTCTTGGAGGTTTCGCTGCTCTGGGATTGCTGCTGCTCTTTTGCCTGGCGGGTATCAATGCGCCTTTGGTCAGCATCATAGATCGTAAGTGTTTTGAACTGTGGGGTGGCCTCTATATATTGCTTCACTTCCTGGCCGTCTTTGATGAAGGTGGCTGATTGCCTGTTGCCTTTTTTAAGTGAATTCAGCAGGTCATCTTTATGGGATGGATTATCCAGTTCCTTTATAGGGTGCTTGGAGACTACAGCCTCCAGGTCGTATCCGTAGTTCTCATGGTAATGCTTCTGGCGGAAATTACCGTTAGTGTCGGCATCTTTGAAGTCGAGCTGTACCCTTTCCTTATATGTGACCAGGCTGGTCAAGCAGGTCAACAAAAAAGGAAAACTGACGAGCAGCCTTGTCTTTGATGAGTTCCCTACCATCTACCTCAACAACATGGACAGCCTTATCGCGACTGCGCGAAGCAATAAGGTCGCCACATGCCTGGGCATACAGGACTTCAGCCAGCTGCGCAAGGATTATGGGCGGGAACAGGCGGATGTCATCATGAACATCACAGGGAATATTATTGCAGGGCAGGTAACGGGTGATACGGCAAAGCAGCTTTCGGAGCGCTTTGGCAAGATCATGCAGGACCGGGAAAGCCTTTCCATCAACAGCAATGATACTTCTATCAGCCGTTCAAAACAACTGGAATCAGCCATCCCTCCTTCAAAAATAGCGGCTCTGAGTTCTGGTGAATTTGTAGGCATGGTAGCCGATGACCCACTTAATAAAATTGACCTGAAAACTTTTCACTGTGAGATACTCAATGACCATGATGCGATAAAGAACGAGGAAGCGGCCTATCGCGAAATTGAACCTGTGCGCAGGATAGACCAGCAGGCAGTACAACGGAATTATGAACAGGTGAAGCAGGACGTGCAGGAGATCATACAGTCTGAAATGGAGCGGCTGCTATCCGACCCTGCCCTCTCCTATCT
>CAMPIZ010000106.1 GCA_946886675.1 uncultured Flavobacterium sp. | reverse complement strand
GCTGGACGGTCTTAAAACAAGGCCGCAGATTATTATTGTATCATCCAAATCTGACTATGCGCTTAAGGCTTTTGACTATGCTGCTATAGACTACCTGCATAAACCTATTACCAAAGACAGGTTTAACAAGGCAGTACAAAAGGCACTGGACCAACAGAATATGAAAAAAGAAGGCAGCGAGGATGAAGGCGACTTTATCTTTGTTAAAAGCAATCTTAAAAACTTCAAGATATTTATCTCTAAGATAAAATGGATTGAAGCATATGGTGATTATGTAAAAATAAACACTGAAGATGAAAACCACCTGGTTTTAGCAACAATGAAGTCTTTTGAAAGTGAACTGCCGGCAGAAAAATTTATGAGGGTACACAAGTCCTTCATCATAAACATAGACCGTGTAGAGCGTTTTAACAGTAAGTTTGCCGAAATAGGCCCTGTTAAAATACCTTTAAGCAGGAACAAAAAAGAAGAACTCGCCAGAGCACTCAGCAAACCCACTTAATAAGGGTCTACATTTACCGAAACCCTTATCGCTTTATACTGCGGGACAGCATCAAAACTATCCAGTATTTTACTTATTGCCTTTTTTGTGCCGCCCAGCGAATTGCCCTGTGGCAGCTTTATCATTATTGTACGGATATATTCATTCCTTATCCTGCTTATAGCCGGCTCTTCCGGACCTAAAACAGGAATATTAAGGTTTTGCGACAATACATTGTAAAGCCACATGGCGCCATCCCTTAGCTTTTCATAATCCCTTTGGCGAAGTGTAAGCTTTATGAGCCTGTAAAACGGAGGGTATTTAAAGTTATGCCTTTCATACACCTGTTCTTTATACATAGCCGGATAATCATTGTCGGTAACCTGCTGAATAATATTATGCAGCGGATTATACGTTTGTATAAGCACCCTACCCCTAATATCCTTTCGGCCTGCGCGGCCCGCTACCTGTACCATCATTTGATATGCGCGCTCAAATGCCCTGAAATCGGGCTGATAAAGCATATTATCGGCATTAAGGATACCTACCAGGCTTACATTATCAAAATGCAGTCCTTTTGCAAGCATTTGCGTACCTACAAGTATATCTATATCCCTTTCTTTAAAGGCATCAATAATTTTTTCATACGAAAATTTACCTCTTGTAGTATCCTGATCCATACGCCCAATGTTCTTATCAGGAAACAGGCTTTTAAGTTCCATTTCTATCTGCTCTGTACCAAAACCCTTTGTGGATAAATCGGTAGAATGGCACTGATGGCAATGTGTAGGGTTAGCAATATTATAACCGCAGTAATGGCACCGCAGCTGATTTTTAAATTTGTAATACGTGAGGCTTACATCACATTGTGGGCATTGCGGCACATGGCCACACGTCATGCATTCTACCCAGGGAGAAAAACCACGCCTGTTCTGGAAAAGTATAACCTGCCTGCCTTCGCTTAGTGTTTCTGCAATAGCCTGGTTAAGTGTATCGCTAAAATGCCCTGTCATGCGTTTGCGTTTGTACTTATCCTTCAGGTCAACCAAAACAATTTCAGGCGGCATTACATTACCATAACGCTCTGTAAGCTGTACATAGCCATACTTATCGCCGGTAGCATTATAATAGGTCTCAATACCCGGCGTGGCAGAGCCAAGCAGCACCTTAGCATCAAACATTCCGGCAAGCACAATAGCCGCATCCCGCGCATGATAACGTGGAGCAGGGTCCTGCTGCTTAAAAGTTTGTTCATGCTCTTCGTCTATCACTATAAGCCCCAGGTTTTGGAACGGAAGGAACAATGCCGACCGAGCCCCTATAACCACCTTTGCTTTTTCTGACCCTTCCAGCACCTGCTGCCATACCTCAACACGCTCGTTATTAGAGTATTTGGAATGGAAAACAGCTACCTGATTACCAAAGTAAGCTGTAAGCCTTACTACAAGCTGTGTGGTAAGCGCAATTTCGGGAAGCAGGTATAATACCTGTTTGCCACTGTTTATATATTCTTCAATCAGTTTTATGTAAATCTCGGTCTTACCGCTGGAAGTAATACCGTGCAGCAAAGTAACACTATGCTTATCAAAACTTATTTTTATTTCATCAAAAGCCTCAAGCTGCTTAGGGCTGAGTCCAAAGCCGGAGTCGTCTGCTTTTTCAAACTGTACGCGGTCTTCTTCAATATAGTATTCTTCAAAAATCTCTTTATCAATAAGTGATTTTATGACCGCAGCCGTTGCGCCCGATGCTTCGATAAAGCGTTTTACTGTTACCGGCTTCTTTTCTGCTGCCTGTAACTGGAAGTAATGCATTACCGCTTCACGCTGCTTTTGGGCACGCGAAAGCAGCTCCATAAGTTCGCCCAGTCTTTCCTTTTGTGCAAATTCCGGTTGCAATCTTATGTAGCGGATGGTTTTTGGCTTGTACTTTTCGGATATTTCTTCCTGCAACGATATGGCATTCTTGGCAATAAGCCTGTTGATTACCGGCAGTATTGTTTTTTTGTTGAGGATGGATGCCACTTCCTGCACCCTGAGTGCTGACTGTGCCTGCAGGGCTTCGTGCACAAGGTATTCCTCATCACTAAGTTCATTTTCTGCTGCATCAAAATCTTTGCGGGCCGTGATCATGGTTTCGCTTTCCAGCAGAAAACCACTTGGCATTGCCGATTTATATACCTCCCCTATACTACACATGTAATAAGAAGCTATCCACTCCCAGTGTCTTATCTGTGTTTCGGTAACTATAGGCTGTTCATCCAGTATCTGATGGATTTCTTTTGCTTCATACAGCTGCGGCGGGTTTTGATGCAACCCGATAACAAGGCCGGTATATATTTTATTACGCCCAAAAGGTACCGCCACACGCATGCCTTTTTTTATAAAACCGAACTCTGCCTCATTTACAGCATAGGTAAAGGGTTTGGGCAGTGCAAGCGGTAAAATAACTTCTATAAAAAAGGGCATACAGGCTTATAGTTAGATTTAGATACAAATATAAACAACTTGACATATCCCACTTAGCTACACTTCGATAAATAAATAGGACACACCCCTAGCCCCTCTCAAGAGGGGAATAAAAAAACACTCCGGTTTGCGAAGTGTTTTCCAATTATGTTTGTTTTATGGTGTTTATTACTTTACCCTGTACCAGGTTTGGGTACGCCCCAGTAAAGATATACCAAGGTAGCCCCTTACATCAAGCTTATCGTTACCGTCAAGCTCAATAGTACAGCTGTAAAGTTTTCCTTTGTTAGGGTCAAGAATATCGCCATCGGTATATTCGTCACCATCTTTTGTAAGCCCTTTAATAATGGTAAGCCCTAGTATAGGCTTATCCTTATCGGCACCGGAACACTTGGTGCACTTCGCATTCTTTTTGGCAGGATTAAGTATCTCTACCACTTTACCATAAATCTTTCCGTTACTTTCATAAATCTCCACAATAGATTTTGCCTCACCTGTTTCATCATCAATGGTTTTCCATTTTCCGGTTACCTGAGCGCCCGCCGAAAATATTCCGGCAACAGCTACAAACAATACTGTTAAAAAAAGCTTCTTCATAAGAAATGCGTTTAATTTTTGTTAAATATATAAATTTTTCCTTTTCAATTTATGAATTAGCGCATTTAATTCGAAGCCAAGCAGCAAAATAAAGCAGTTAATCCATATATACAGCATTAATACAAGAAGCGTACCAATAGAGCCATAAAGCTCATTATACTGTGCAAATCTAACTACATATATACCAAAAAGATAGGAAGTTATTACAAACAATATTGTTGTAAAAACCGACCCATAGCTAAAGAATGCCGCAGCCTTAGTTTCTTTTGCTGCAAACTTGAACAGCAGCGAGGTAATGGTAAGCACCATAAGTACCAGGAAAACATAACGGCCAAGTTCCAGCAGGTAAACATCATCTGTTAGGAACCCGCTTTTTTTAAGGTTTTGTATTATAACCTGCAGCACCACTATTGCTACAACGGTTACCAGTAATATTATAGATAGCAGCAGCGAAAGCCCTATAGCCAGTGCATACTGCCTGAAGTACGTACGCTTTATGGTTATGTGCAGCGACGACTGGAATCCGCTCAGGATGGCGTTCATACCGTTTGACATAAGGAGTATGGCAAGCAAGATACCCGTAGACAGCAGGCTCGTATAACTGGTATTCATAATATCATCCAGTATGCCTTTTATGGCATCAAAGGTATTGGGTGGTACATTTTCCTGCACAAACTGCATAAAATCCTGCTGAAAGCCCTCTACCGGAATCTTAGGCACAAGGTTGAGTATAAAGAGCGCAAAAGGAAACAGCGACATAAAGAAACTGAATGCAATAGCCCCTGCCCTATAGGAAACATCGCCTTTTACTATGCCGGTAATATAAAGCTCGGAAAGATGGTACAGGGTAAGCCCCTCACTCCAGGGAAGCTTAATGCTTTTACCAAACCTTACCAGGTATTTGATAACAGGCGTACGCTCCAGTTTATGTTCCAGTTCTGCTGACATTAAAAGGCTTTTAAGCTAAGGTCGAGGTTATAAACGGAATGGGTTAACGCCCCGGACGATATATAGTCCACGCCGCATTCGGCATAGTGGCGCATAGTGTTTTCATTAATACCCCCTGATGATTCGGTCTGGCAGTAGTCGCCTATAAGCGCAACCGCCTCACGGGTTTGCTCATAATCAAAATTATCAAGCAGTATGCGATACACCCCCGGGTTGGCAATAATCTCTCGAACTTCATCAAGGCTGCGAGCCTCAACAATTATTTTAAGGTCAAGATTATTGGCTTTTAGGTACTCGTTTGTTTGTGTAATAGCCTGTGTAATGCCACCTGCAAAATCGATATGGTTGTCCTTAAGCATTATCATATCATACAGGGCAAAACGGTGGTTTTCGCCCCCGCCTATTTTCACCGCCCATTTTTCCAGCGCACGTATGCCCGGTGTGGTCTTGCGGGTGTCCAGTACTTTTGTACCGGTACCCTCCAGCAGGGCTACATATTTTTTTGTTTTGGTAGCAATGGCGCTCATACGCTGCATCGCGTTTAGCACCAGCCTTTCGGCTTTAAGGATAGACTGCGAGCTTCCCGAAACGTGAAATGCCACATCGCCATATTTTACAGGAGTGCCATCCTGCAAAAATACTTCTGTTTTAAGGTTGGGGTCTACATAAGCAAATACCTGTTTTGCAAAATCTACACCGGCAAGTATGCCTTCGTCCTTAACCAATAGTTTGGCACGCCCTGTGGCTGTTGCAGGTATGCAGGCCAGCGAACTGTGGTCGCCGTCCCCTACGTCTTCCCTAATGGCATTTGCAATAATTATATCGAGTTCTTTTTGAAATTGACTATCCGAAATCATCAGTGTTTATTATAGTAACGCTAAAGTAATGGTTTTTTTTGGAAATGGGAAGGGAATGTTTTTTCAAAGGGTAATGTTTAGTGTTAATAAATTTTTGGTAGTTTTAAGCCTCTAATAAAACCTTTTATGAAGAAAATATTTATAATAATTTGTTTTTTATATAGTATATTATCTTTTAGTCAGATTCCAGGCACAAACAATATATGGTACGCAAAAGAATATAGTAAAGATATAGCTCTATTTAACTAGAAAGATTTTCTATTTAAAAATGTTCTAGGTATATCAAACAACATAATAAAGTTTGAAATGATTCCTTTAGCTGCTGCTAGTTCAGGTGAACTCACAACCTTACTTTACCATTGCGAAGAACTCAATAAAGAAGGTTTAATTTTAGGATTCTATGGTAATTATTGGAATGACAATGGGGTAGTTTATCAAGGTTTTGGTTTCAAAAACCTAGAAAAAAGTAATGCTATGGAATTTCTAAGTAAAATTCAAAATGCAATTGATAATAACTCAAAATATCTTAAAGAAGATAAAGATAATAATAACATATACTTTCAATACGACGATATATCAGTTTTAATTTATGCTTCTCCAGATGGATATACAATAAGGATTTTTTGGCAAAGCTTTGATTCAACTTGGGAAAAAACCGCATTTGAAAGATCTAAAAGAAGGTTTGAAAAAAAGTTAGATAAAAATTAATAATGCAAAACCTACTTAACGAAGAAGATTTTATTACCCAAAAACCTTATAACCCGTGGAAAAGGTTTATAGTGTTTTATGGGATTGCGGCTTTGAATATGGTATTAATGTATTTTCTAATTGAAAGCGCTTATACTGAGAGATTACTATACCTACAGATTATTTTAATCTTCCTCTCTTCATT
>CAMPIZ010000105.1 GCA_946886675.1 uncultured Flavobacterium sp. | reverse complement strand
TAATTATACATTATTTGAATGATTAAATCCTGAACCGTTCTTAAAATAAGGGCGATTTTTTTATTTCTTTAATTTTCCTAAATTTGGTAACAAAGCATAAAAATGAAACTTAAAGAAATTACTTCAATACTTGAGCAAATGGCTCCACTGGCTTATGCTGAAGATTTTGACAATGTTGGCCTGCTAGTGGGAAATCCTGATAAAAAGGTAACAGGAATTTTGGTATGCCATGATGCACTTGAAACTGTTATTGAGGAAGCCATTTCAAAAAATTGCAACCTTATAGTATGTTTTCATCCTATATTATTTTCAGGACTTAAAAAAATTACAGGTAAAAACTATGTAGAGCGCGCCGTTATAAAAGCAATAAAAAATGAGATTGCTATCTATGCCGTTCACACAGCGCTTGATAACCATAAGCATGGTGTAAACAAAATTTTTTGTGAGGCTTTAGGACTTTTAAACACTAAAATACTGGTCCCAAAAGAAAATTACATCCGCAAGCTTATTACCTATACAATTCCTGAAAATATGGAAAAACTGCGCAACGCGTTGTTTGATGCAGGCGCAGGAAATATAGGCAATTATGAAAACTGCAGTTTTACATCACAGGGTTTCGGCACCTATCAGGGTAATCAGGACAGTAACCCTTCTTTTGGCATTCAGGGTGAATTTGTGGAAGACAAAGAAATTAAAATTGAAGTCACTTTTGAAAAACACCTTGAATCAAAGATACTTAAAGCATTATTTACCAATCATGTTTATGAAGAAGTAGCCTATGAGATATACAGCCTTGAGAACAGGCATCAAAACATAGGACTGGGTATGATAGGTGAGCTTGAAAACGCAATGGATGAAAAAGATTTTCTGTTATATATAAAAGAAAAAATGCAGGCAGGCGGTATAAGGCATAGCGCATACACTGGAAAACAAATTAAAAAAGTAGCTGTTCTTGGCGGGTCTGGCAGTTTTGCCATAAAAAATGCTATTGCCGGCGGAGCAGACGCATATATAACTGCCGATGTGAAATATCATCAGTTCTATGAAGCTGAAAGCAGGCTTTTACTGGCAGATATTGGGCATTTTGAGAGCGAACGCTACACAAAAAATTATATAGTTGATTATCTTACGAAAAAAATCCCTAATTTTGCAATCATTTTATCGGAAGAAAATACAAATCCAGTTAAGTACTTATAAATATGGCGAATACCAAGGAATTAAGTGTTGAAGAAAAGTTAAGGGCACTTTATGATTTACAGTTAATTGACTCAAGAATAGACGAAATCAGAAATGTAAGAGGTGAACTTCCTCTTGAAGTGGAAGATCTTGAAGATGAAGTGGCAGGACTAAGTACAAGGCTTGAAAAACTTAAAAACGACCTTGAATCTATCGAAGAGCAGATTAAAGAAAAGAAAAATGCTATCGATGACCACAAAGCTGCCATAAAAAAATATACTGAGCAGCAAAAAAATGTACGCAACAACCGTGAATTCAACTCACTTACTAAAGAGGTTGAATTCCAGGAGCTTGAAATCCAGCTTGCAGAAAAGCATATTAAGGAGATGAAAGCTTCTATAGAACATAAAAAAGAGGTGATTGCACAGTCTGAAGAAAAACTTGATGCTAAGCAAAATCACCTTAACCATAAGAAATCTGAACTGGATGCTATTATGGGAGAAACTGAAAAAGAAGAAAATTTCCTTCTTGAAAAATCTGCTGAATACCAGGAACAGATTGAAGAAAGGTTACTTGCTGCATATAACAGGATACGCACAAGCGTTAGAAATGGCCTTGCTGTTGTTTCTATTGAAAGAGGCGCTTCTGCAGGTTCTTTCTTTACCATACCTCCACAAACACAAATGGAAATCGCTTCACGCAAAAAGATCATTACAGATGAACACAGCGGAAGGATTTTGGTAGACAGCGTACTGGCTGAGGAAGAAAGAGAAAAAATGGAACAATTGTTTTCAAAAATATAATTAATTAGCCCCGCAATGCGGGGCTTTTTTAACCGCCATGCAGAAACTCATTACGTTTATACTTTCCAAAACGATTGGGCTTTACATAAATATCCTAAGCTATATTGCTCCCGAAAAGGCAAGCAGGCTGGCTTATAAGTTTTTTAGTGAACCGCGTGACGGGAGATTAACCAAAGAAAGCCTGCCCGATATACTTAAAGAGGCAGAAGCTGAAATTATCACCTTTGACAACTTTATCTTTCAAACCTATATATGGAAAGGAAATGAAAATAAAGTGTTACTTGTTCATGGATGGGAAAGTAATGCTTCTCGTTGGGAACTTTTTATACCCTACTTAAAAAAAGCAGGCTCTACAATAATAGCTGTAGATGCCCCCGCCCACGGACTTTCTTCAGGGCATGAGTTTACAATACCTCGTTATTCTCAGTTTATAAACAGGGTTGTACAGGAATTAAAGCCTCAGTATATGGTTGGCCATTCTATGGGGGGCGCTACCCTTTTACATTATCAGTCACATTACCCTAACAATATCATCCAAAAAATGGTGGTGCTTGGAGCACCGTGTGACCTTAACACACTACTTCATAATTATGCAGGTATGCTTAGCCTTAACCTTAATGTAATCCAGCTGCTTAAAAAACATTTCTTCAATCACTTTAAAATAAAAACAAGTGAGTTTTCCGGAAGCATATTCGCTTCGCAGATAAATATTAAAGGGTTGCTTGCCCATGATGTTAAGGATGAAGTAGTTTCTTTTAAGGAAGGCAAAAAAATTGCCGAGGCATGGCCCGATGCAGAATTTATTGTAACCCGAGGCTTGGGCCACAGTATGCACGACGATAAATTATATTCTAAAATTTACAGTTTCCTTTTTGAAAGCGGGGAATAAGCTATTAATAGTATCTTTGCATAATGGAAGACCTTAAGCGTTTAAATAAGTTTATTTCGGAAACCGGATACTGCTCCCGCAGGGAAGCCGATAAATTAATTGAAGAAGGGCGTGTAACTATTAATGGCATAGTACCGGAAATGGGTACAAAAGTAAGCCCGGATGATGAAGTACGTATAGATGGCAGGCTTATAACAGAGAAAAGAGGCAAAAACATTTACCTGGCCTTTAATAAACCCGTAGGTATTGAATGTACTACTAATCAGGATGTAAAAAATAATATTGTAGACTACATAAACTACCCTACCCGTATATTTCCCATTGGCAGACTGGATAAGGCCAGTGAAGGGCTTATTTTTATGACTGATGATGGTGATATTGTAAATAAGATACTGCGTGCCCGCAATAATCATGAAAAGGAATATATAGTTACGGTTAACAAACCCATTACCGACCGTTTTATACAGCGTATGGGCAATGGAGTGCCTATTCTGGATACTATAACCCGCAAGTGTAAGGTAGAGCAAATAAGTAAGTATATATTCAGGATAGTACTTACTCAGGGCCTCAACAGGCAAATAAGGCGAATGTGTGAATACCTGGGGTATGAAGTTACCGCTTTAAAGCGCATACGCATTATAAATATATCACTTGACGTACCTATTGGCCGTTACAGGGATTTAACACCTGCAGAAATAAAAGAGCTTAATAAACTTATTGAGCCTTCCAGTAAAACGGAAGAAGCCAGTTTACCAAAAACTGAACAGAAAAAAAATCAGAGCAGGCCTTCCGAAATAAAAAGGAAATCCGGCAGAGATTTTAATAAAAAGAGATAACAAATAATGAAAATCAAAAATAAAAGGCTGCTAATTTTATTAGCAGCCTTTCATTTATATATAAATAACCCTTATTTACCTCTCAAAGCCCTTTGCTCTCTAGCTAAAAGTGTGTTTTTAAGCAGCATTGCAATTGTCATTGGCCCTACACCACCGGGAACCGGAGTAATATAGGATGCCTTTTTACTTACATTTGCAAAATCAACATCTCCGGTAATTTTATATCCTTTTTCCGTAGTCTCATCCGGTACACGGGTAATACCCACATCAATAATTACAGCATCATCTTTTACCATCTCTGCCTTAAGATAATTTGGCACACCTAAAGCCGTAATAATAATGTCTGCCTGTGTAGTTATCTGGCCTATGTTTTTTGTATGGCTGTGTGTAAGCGTTACGGTAGAGTTGCCCGGAAAACCTTTACGCCCCATAAGGATGCTCATGGGCCTTCCAACTATATGGCTACGGCCAATAACTACAGTGTGCTTACCGGCAGTTTGTACATTATAACGCTCCAGCAGTTCAAGTATACCAAATGGCGTAGCAGGAATAAAAGTAGTCATGTCCAGCGCCATTTTTCCAAAGTTTTCAGGATGGAAACCATCTACATCCTTGCTTGGGTCAATAGCCATAAGCACTTTTTGGTCGTCAATCTGTTCCGGTAAAGGAAGTTGTACAATAAACCCGTCTATATTATCATCCTGGTTAAGCTCTTCAATTTTCTTTAAAAGCTCAGTTTCAGATATTGTGCTTGGCAGTTTTACAAGAGTAGACTCAAACCCTACCCTTTCACAGGCTTTAACCTTGCTTCCTACATAAGTAAGGCTGGCACCATCATTACCAACAATAACAGCTGCAAGGTGAGGCACTTTCTCACCATTATCCTTCATTTTTTTTACCTCGGCGGCAATCTCATTTTTAATGTCCTCAGAAACTTTTTTCCCGTCTAATAACTGCATGTTATATATTAATTTTAGAATTAAAAAAGACGCGGTTACCCGCGCCTTTATATTTTTTAAGGCCTCATACCTTTCATTCCGCCCATCATTCGCATCAGGTTTTTACCTGCGCCTCCCTGCATCATCTTCATCATTTTACTCATCTGGTCAAACTGCTTAAGCAGTTGGTTAACCTGCTGTATGGATGTACCGGATCCTTTTGCAATCCTGTTTTTTCTTTTAGCATCAAGCAAAGATGGCTTGCTTCGCTCTACAGGAGTCATAGAATGTATTATGGCTTCAATGTGTTTAAAGGCATCGTCCTCTATCTCAACATCTTTAAGCGCTTTTCCTGCGCCGGGTATCATACCTACAAGGTCTTTCATGTTACCCATTTTCTTTACCTGCTGTATTTGTGAAAGAAAATCGTCAAAACCAAATTCATTTTTGGCTATTTTCTTTTGCAACCTTCTTGCCTCTTCCTCATCATACTGCTCCTGAGCCCTTTCTACAAGCGACACTACGTCACCCATGCCCAAAATACGATCGGCCATACGGTTAGGATAGAAAACATCAATAGCTTCCATCTTTTCCCCCGTACCAATAAACTTAATTGGCTTGTTTACTACAGATTTAATAGATATAGCAGCACCACCTCTTGTATCACCATCAAGCTTGGTAAGTATTACACCGTCAAAATTAAGCCTGTCGTTAAAAGCCTTAGCAGTATTAACAGCATCCTGACCTGTCATAGAATCTACAACAAATAATGTTTCGTCAGGATTTATAGCCTTATGAACGTTTGCAATCTCGTTCATCATTTCCTCATCTACTGCAAGACGTCCTGCGGTATCCACAATTACCACGTTAAAGCCATTTGCCTTAGCATGCTTGATTGCATTTTGAGCAATCTCTACCGGATTTCTGTTCCCTTCTTCAGAGTATACCTCTACCCCTACCTGCTCCCCAACTACATGCAGCTGGTTAATAGCCGCCGGGCGGTATATATCACACGCTACAAGTAAAGGTTTTTTACTTTTCTTAGTTTTAAGATAATTAGCCAACTTACCGGAAAAAGTAGTTTTACCCGATCCCTGTAAACCTGACATTAATATTACCGATGGATTACCCGAAAGGTTAATACCTGCAGCATCTCCACCCATAAGCTCAGTAAGCTCATCCTTTACAAGCTTAACCATTAACTGGCCCGGCTGTAAAGTGGTAAGCACATTTTGCCCTATAGCTTTCTCTTTAACTTTTGTGGTAAAGTCTTTAGCTATTTTAAAGTTAACGTCGGCATCAAGAAGTGCCCTCCTAACTTCTTTAAGGGTATCAGCAACATTTACTTCGGTAATTTTTCCGTGCCCCTTAAGAATATGAAAGGCTTTATCTAATTTATCACTTAAATTATCAAACATAATTTATGGTTCTGTTTATGAGGTGCAAATTTAAGAATTTGATTTTGAAGTTATGGGGTTCCGCAATAAAAAAACCGACCTGCTAAAGAGATCGGTTTTTCTGAGGAAAAAACTTGAATATTAAAAAAAACACAAACTTTACGATTTACTGCATCTGTTAATCGGTTTGATAATGAAACAGTTCACCCAATAAATACC
>CAMPIZ010000104.1 GCA_946886675.1 uncultured Flavobacterium sp. | reverse complement strand
AAATATAAATAAATTATCGAAAAACAATAATTATTTTTTGAAAAACAATGTTTTTGTGAAATTGCCATAAACTCAGAGTTGTGTATTTTTGGATTCATGAAACAACTGCCAAAATCTTTATTACAAAAACTCCAGGAGCGTGAAGAAGCAAATGCCCTCCGCACTTTGCCTGTACCGGATAATGTGGTAGATTTCTCATCTAACGATTATCTGGGGTTTTCGCAGAATAGAGATATTTTTGGGCAGGCACACAAATATCTTTTAGATAGCAATGTGATTAGCAATGGATCTACCGGATCCAGACTTATAACCGGCAATCATTCGCTGTACAGGGAAACGGAAGAGTTTATTGCACGATTTCATAACAGTGCAGCAGCACTAATATTTAATTCCGGATATGATGCCAATGTAGGCCTTTTCTCCTCCGTGCCGCAAAAAGAAGATGTGGTTTTGTATGATGAATACATACATGCGTCCATAAGGGACGGATTAAGGCTCAGTAATGCAAAGACGTTTAAATTTCGGCATAATGATATTTCTCATATAGAAAGCCTTATCAGCCGCCACAGGGGTGAGGGCGAGTTGTATATTATTACAGAGTCGGTTTTTTCTATGGATGGTGACAGCCCTGATATAAAAGCTTTTATAAATATAGCTGAGAAACATCATTGCAGGCTTATTGTAGACGAAGCGCATGCGCTTGGTGTATTTGGCAGCAATGGAGAAGGGTTGGTACAGAATTTAGGCCTTGAAGATAAAATATTTGCCCGTATAGTTACTTTTGGCAAAGGTTTGGGTTGTCATGGCGCTGCCATATTATGTTCGCCGCAACTGTATACATACCTCATTAACTTTGCCCGTAGTTTTATATATACTACAGCCTTGCCGCCACACTCGCTGTCAGTTATTTTAACGGCATACAAATATCTGGCTAATAAAAGCCTGCAAACAGAACGGCTAAAAAATATCGTTAGTTTTTTTACAGATGAAGCAAAAAGGCTTGGGATTGATAAAGCTTTTATTTACAGCGCTTCTGCTATACATTGTGCTGTTATTCCCGGCAACAAAAATGTAAAAAATATATCGTCAGTTTTAAGGCAAAATGGCTTTAACGTAAAAGCTATACTTTCACCTACAGTACCACAGGGCAGCGAAAGGTTACGTTTTTGCCTTCACAGCTATAATAGCCGGGAACAGGTAACGGCTGTCCTTACCCTACTTAAGCAGTTTCTTCAGCAGGGGGAGTAGCTTTTTTGCGCCTTCGGGGCCTTTTCTTAAACCAGTTATTATCCTCTTCTCCAAACAGGTAGGCATAGGGCTCGGTATCCTTGCTCATCTCAAAGAGCTTTTTAAGTATAGCAATGGTTGGTATAATAATAATCATACCAACTATACCCCAAATAAGCCCACCTATAATAAGCCCTAAAAAGGTTACCAATGCATTAAGGTTTACATTACCGCCGGTTATTTTAGGCGTAAGGAAAGCACCTTCCAGCATTTGAACGAAAGTGAAAGATACAATTACAGCAATAGGATAAAATACATTGTCTTTTGTAATAAGCGCAAATAAAAATGGCAATACAGCACCTATCCATGGTCCCAGGTAAGGTATTATATTAAGCACCCCGGCAAGTACCCCAAAAAATATGGCATGTTCTATTCCTAAAGCAAAAAGTACAGCTGTATTTACAATGGCGAGGATAGACATCACTTTTCCTGCGCCCGAAATATATGCATATACTACCCTTCTTATAGAGGTTAGCTTTTCAAGTATATCATCGTTATTAGATGACCTGAAAACTTTTGAGATAAACACAGCAAGGTGGTCACGATATATAAGAAGAAAAAATATATACACTGGCATCAGCACAATATCGGCAATCATGTTTATTGTAGACCACAATATTTGTGTTGGCGGAGCTTCTTCCGGCTGTACCATTTCTACAGCCTTCTTTACTTCAAAGCCATAGCGCATACCCAGATCAAATCCCATATTATCAAGAGCCCATCGGTTGGCTTCTATAACAAAATCATTTACCTCATGCTTAAGGTCGCCTCCCAGGTCGGCCATAAAACTTCTCACCTGAAGGTAGATAAAGAGCACAAGGCCCGATATTACAAATATAAAGAGCAGCAAACATATGGCAGCACTTACAGATCGTGGTATCTTTCTTCGTTCCAGCCTGTTACAGGCAGATGTGAGTAGCATGGCTATATAACCTGCAATAATGAGCGGTACCAAAATAGGCTTTGCAATTACCATAAAAAATATGATAATAATTATAAGCAGAGAGATATATACTGCTTTTACATAGGAGGGCATTTTTGCTGCAGCCATATAGGTAAAATCATGTTAAAGTAATAAGGTGATTGTCAAAAGTAACAATTAAAAGAAATGCCTATTGGTAATGTTTTATTAAATTTTTGATTACATCTTTATATCGCTCTTAAATACTTATATGGCTATGGATGTAAGTTATGTATTTAATAAATTTGTGAAACAAAATAATTATAAATGAAACTCTTCATTACCGGAATAGGAACTGATGTAGGTAAAACTATTGCATCGGCCATAGTGACCGAGGCACTTGAAGCTGATTACTGGAAGCCAATTCAGGCAGGGGATTTAGAAAACTCCGACAGTCATAAAATAAAACGATATATAAGCAATGCTAAAAGTGTGATCCATGCTAATAGTTATAAGCTTAATACGCCTGCCAGTCCGCATCTTGCGGCACAACTTGACGGGGTTAGCATTAATCTTTATAAAATAAAGGAGCCCAAAACAAAAAATCACATGGTAATAGAAGGCGCAGGCGGTCTTTTGGTACCGTTAAATGATAATGATTCTATTATAGATTTGATTAAGCCTGACTATAAGGTTATCCTGGTGTCGCGCCATTATCTGGGCAGTATCAACCATACCTTGCTTTCGCTGGAAGTGCTCAGGCAGCGAAATATTGTAATAGCCGGTATTATATTTAACGGTGAAGAAAATCCTGCCACCGAAAATATAATATTAGAACGCACAGGCATAAAAATGATAGGACGGATTCAGCCCGAGCCATATTTTGATAAAAATGTAATCCTTGAATATGCAGACGCTTTCAGGGATAATTTACTTAATTTATAGTATGAATTTACAGGAAAGAGACAGCCGGTATCTTTGGCATCCTTATACACAGCACAAAACAGCGGCAAAACCCGTAGGTATTGTAAAAGGAGAGGGAGCCCTGCTTTGGGATGAGAACGGCAAGCAATATATAGACGCCATCGCTTCATGGTGGGTTAATCCCTACGGGCATAGTAACAGATTTATTGCAGATGCAATTTATAAACAGCTTACCTCGCTGGAGCATGTACTCTTTGGTGGATTTACGCACGAGCCTGCAGTAGCGCTGTCTGAAAAGCTTATGGAGATACTTCCTGATAATCAGGAAAAATTATTTTTTTCGGACAATGGATCTACCGCAGTTGAGATAGCTATTAAGGTTGCCCTGCAATACTATTATAACAAAGGTGAAAAACGTACTAAGATTATTGCATTTGAAAATGCCTTTCATGGCGACACCTTTGCGGCTATGGCTGCAAGTGGAATTTCATTTTTTACGGAAGCATTCAGGGGGTCGCTAATTCACGTGGAACGAATTCCTGTGCCAACGGAAGGCAGGGAAGAGGAAAGCCTCAACATATTAAGAGACCTTGCTGCTACAGGTGAGTATGCCGCTTTTATTTTTGAACCTCTGGTACAGGGAGCAGCGGGTATGGTAATGTATCAACCAGCAGCATTGGATAAGCTTATAGCTGTTTGTAATCAGTATGGTGTTTTTACAATAGCGGATGAAGTAATGACGGGTTTTGGTAAAACCGGAAAAAACTTTGCCTGTGATTATCTTGAGCAGCAACCTGATATGATGTGCCTGTCTAAAGCGCTTACAGCCGGTACTATACCTATGGCGATAACTACCTTTACACAGGAATTATTTAATGGCTTTTATGATGACGATGTAAATAAGGCGCTTTTTCATGGGCATACATTTACTGCAAATCCTACAGGCTGTGCTGCTGCACTGGCAGGACTGGAGCTTTTACAAACCAGTGAAATGCAGCAAAATTTAACCCGGATAAATAAAATGCATCTGGATTTTAAGACAGAAATTGAAATGCATCCGAAGGTGAAAACCGTACGTGTGCTTGGAGTGATTTTCGCACTTGAAATAAGGAGGGACAGCAACGAAGATTATTACGGAGACTTTAGGAACAGGCTCTATGATTTCTTTATGGATAACGGTATTATAATGAGGCCTGTAGGTAATATTATATACATACTTCCGCCCTATATTATAAGCAATAAAATGTTAGTAAATATTTATGATACCGTTAAGCGCGCGATTGAGAAAATAGTGTAAATTAGTTTACTAATTTGCGCTATCTTATATGATACATCCGGATACTGAACTGCGCTTTATAAACAACATAGTGGGCTATGGGGTTGTAGCGAAAAAATTTATTCCAAAGGGTACAATTACATGGGTTCAGGATGACCTGGACAGCATATACACACCGGAAGATATACTTAAAATTAATCCGGCTATGCAGCCCTATCTCGAAACATATTGCTTTACCAATAACAAAGGGCATAAGATATTGTGCTGGGACATAGCAAAATATGTAAATCATAGTTTTAATCCCAGCTGCATGTCTACTGCTTATGATTTTGAAATAGCGATAAGGGATATACATCCTGGGGAGCAGCTTACAGATGATTATGGCTACCTTAATGTTTCTGAGCCATTTGAAGCTGAAGATGAGGGCACAGAGCGTAAAGTTGTATATCCTGACGATATACTTAAGTATTATCCTTTATGGGATAGTCATATTACTTCAAACCTGCCTGAGATAGCAAGGGTAACACAGCCACTGCAAAAATTTATAGCACCTCAAAACTGGGAAGAATTCAGTAGGGTTATGTCCGGGTTGGCTCCATTGCGGTCAATAAAAACATGCTATTACGAGCAAACTATATTTAACCGGGGCTAAGCTTCGGTTTTTTTATGTTTTACAGTATTTTTGCATAAAAAATTTGTTTTGCCCATACCTGTATCTATAACTTCTCTCGCTTCTTTTTCTCCTTTAGGGAATAATCCGCAAACCGTATGGGAAAATTACCTGAAGAAAGATTCGCTTATCCATGCTAAAGATGTAGGGGGTGAACAAGTGCCTGTGGCTGCCCTTGATGACCATATGGCACGTGAAGCAGTTTTTTTAGCTGAGTCGGATTTAAAATACCGCAACCTCGATAATTCTGTGTTATACGCTATTCTCGCTTCCAGAAAGGCTATTGATGCAGCAGGCTGGGAACAAGGCGGTAATTTCGGCATAAATATAGGTTCATCTCGTGGTGCTACCACTTTGTTCGAAAAACATTATGAAGCGTACAGGAAAACAGGAAAGGTTAGTGTACAGGCATCACCATCTACAACCCTTGGTAATATAGCTTCGTGGGTTGCACACGATCTAAAGGCACAGGGTCCGGATATTTCTCATTCAATTACCTGTTCCACAGCACTGCATGCACTCTTAAATGGTGTTGCATGGCTTCGCTCTGGCATGGCAGATAAATTTCTTGTTGGAGGGAGTGAAGCTCCTTTAACACCTTTTACAATAGCCCAGATGCAGGCTATGAAAATATACTCTCCAAGTATTGAAAACTATCCCTGCCGCGCATTAGATAGGGACAAGGCAGTAAATACAATGGTACTTGGCGAAGGTGCAGCATCGGCATGTCTTGAGGCGGGAGTTAAACCTAATGCACTTGCCTATGTTGAAGGAGTAGGCTATGCTACCGAAGTATTAAAGCACAGTGTATCTATTTCGGCTAACGCCAGCTGTCTTCAAAAATCGATGCGGATGGCAATAGAGGGAATTAACCCTACTGACGTAGATGCTGTTGTTATGCATGCACCCGGAACTATTAAAGGTGATCTTTCAGAATTTAATGCCATTAAAAGTGTTTTTGGAGATAACCTACCGTTACTTACTACTAACAAATGGAAAATAGGGCACACCTTTGGCGCATCAGGGCTTTTAAGTCTGGAGATGGCTGTTATGATGCTGCAGCATCAGAAATTTATATCTATACCATACCTGAAGGATGAATATATTCAGAATAGAAAGCTTAAAAAAATATTAGTAAATGCAGTAGGATTTGGCGGAAACGCAGTCAGTATCCTTTTAACTAAATAAAAAAAGAAACCCCTACATTGTAGG
>CAMPIZ010000103.1 GCA_946886675.1 uncultured Flavobacterium sp. | reverse complement strand
ATCCATATCTATATTATAAAAGCGAAGGTCATCGGCAGAAATTTCAAATTCCACAGTTTTCTTTTCACCTTTTTTAAGCGCTATCTTTTTAAATCCTTTCAGTTCTTTTACAGGCCTGGTTACAGTTCCTACCATATCCCTTATATACAACTGTACTACCTCTTCGCCGTCATAATTACCGGTATTGGCAACATCAACAGTTACTTTAAGCTTATCATTAAAGTTTATGCTTTTAGAAGAAATTTTAAAGTTTGAGTAGTTGAATGTAGTATAGCTTAGCCCGTAACCAAAAGGATATAATGGGCTGTTATCAACATCTATATATCTTGATTTATATTTTTGTTCAGGATCACCATTACCCAGGTAAGGCCTTCCGGTATTTTTATGGTTATAATAAAGTGGAATCTGTCCTAAATTTCTAGGGAACGTCATAGGTAGTTTACCGCTTGGGTTATTTTCACCATACAGGGTTTGGGCAATAGCATCTCCACCCATAGTACCTGGCCACCAGGCTTCAAGAATAGCGGCCATATTCTCATTTTCCCAGCTAAGTGTAAGCGGCCTTCCGTTAAGCAGTACTAAAACAATTGGTTTATTAAGCTTTTTAAGCTCCGTCAAAAATTCTTTTTGTATACCCGGCAAATCTATATTAGTACGAGATGCGGCTTCACCGCTCATATTTTCGAACTCTCCCATTACAGCAACGATAACATCTGCTTTTGCAGCATTATCAAGGGCTTTTTGCATCATATCCCTTTTAGGATCAACAATCTCTACACCCTTATCAAAGGTTACTTTATTTTTGCCTGCAATTTTTGCAACACCTTCTTCGACACTTACTGCAAAACCATTTCTGTCTCCCGAAGCAGCCCATGAACCTATTATATTATAATCATCGCTAACAAGCGGCCCTACGAAGGCTACCTTTTGGTTCTTGTTTAACGGAAGAATATTGTTATCATTTTTAAGCAATACCATAGACTCTTTTGCTACATGCAGCGAAGCATCAAGATATTCTTTCTTATTAATGGTTTCTTTCTCTCTTTTTTCGTCATTATAACGGTAAGGATCGTGAAACAGCCCAAGGTCATACTTAGCATTAAGTATCCTGCGGCATGCATCGTTTATTTGCTCTTCGGTTACTTTTCCTTCATTTAAAAGCTGCTTTAGGTTTTTCATGTAAATGGCGCCTACCATGTCCATATCTACACCTGCTTTAAGTGCAAGCTCTCCGGCATGTACAGAGTCTCTTGCCACACCATGTGGTATAAGCTCGTTTATTGCAGTATAATCTGTTACTACAAAGCCATCAAAATTCCATTCGCCTTTAAGTACATCGCGCAATAAAAATTTATTCGCTGTCGCAGGTACACCGGCAATTTCGTTAAACGAGGTCATAAAAGTGCCCACTCCTGCATCTACAGTAGCTTTAAAAGGCGGGAGATAGGTCTCTCTAAGCACCCTCTCGCTCATATCAACTGTGTTATAATCCCTTCCTGCTTCTGCTGCACCATAAGCGGCAAAGTGTTTGGTACAGGCCAATACAGTGTTTGTGGCGGAAAGATCTGTTCCCTGAAAACCTTTTACACGTGCAACAGCCAACTGTATACCCAGGTAAGTATCTTCGCCTGAACCTTCTGATACCCTGCCCCATCTTGGATCACGTGAAATATCAACCATAGGTGCAAATGTCCAGTGCACGCCACCTGAGGCTGCTTCTGCAGCTGCTACCTGTGCGGAAAGTTTTACTGCTTCTGTATCCCATGTAGCTGCCTCTCCCAATGAAATTGGAAAAATGGTTTTATAGCCATGTATAACATCATATCCAAACAGTAAAGGAATTTTGAGCCTTGAGTTATCAAGGTTCATTTTCTGAAGCTCCCTGGTATACTTTACACTTGTAGCATTAAGTATAGAGCCTACATTTCCTTTTTTAATTTCTTCAATATAATTAACACCGGCTTTAGGGCCTGTAACAGTACCATCGGCAGTAAACTGAACCGTCTGGCCAATTTTTTCATCAATGGTCATTTTAGCCATCAATTCTGTTACAAACTCTTCACGGGGTTTGATTTTTTTGTCGCTTTTTTTGTTCTGAGCGTGTACACTTAGTGAAAAAGCTAATAATAGTAATGCGGTTTTTGTGTATTTCATTTTATAATAAAAAATTGTATTCTGTTTCTTTGGCTGATGTTACTGCTTTAACTGTTTCATCATCCATTCATAAATCTCAGGGTTATCATATACCCTGGTCCAGCTGTCGTGGTTGGCATCGTCAAAAATTGTAAGCTCAATATCGGTACTGCAGGGCTTTAGCTTTTTATAAATTTTTACCGATTCGTTTACATCAACAACATCGTCAAGCAAACCATGAAAAATACGGATAGGAATATCTTTAACTTTGCAGTTTTCTATTAAAGGCACCCTGTCTACAAATCCGGCTATGGGTACTAAAGCCGCAAACATATCGGGATGTGCAAAAGCAAGATTCCACGCTCCCCAGCCGCCCATACTAAGGCCGGTAAGGTATATCCGTTTTTCGTCAATATTATTTACTTTCAATATATTCTGAATAAGCCTGTACAGGGTTTCTGCATCCCAGTATTCATTTTCAGGACACTGCGGCGCCAGTACATAAGCATCCAGCCTATTCGTTTTTAAATATTTAAAAGGTCCATGAACCTTCACCTTTTCAAGATCACTACCTTTTTCACCTGAACCATGCAGAAAAACAATAAGAGGCTTTTTTGCCTTTATGTCTTCCGGGGCATGAAGGAGGTAGTTAAGCTGTTTCTTTTGCTTTATTTCTGTTGAAAAGGAACCTTCTTTTACTGTTTGGGCAAAAGAAGGTAAGCTAAACAACAATGCGAAAACAGCTGCTTTAATTACTATTTTCATTAAAATCCGTATTTACCTGAATGGAAACCAAGCTTTAACAGCCCGTCCTGTACTTCAGGAGCATTCATAAACAATTCCCATAACAGGCCCGTACGATAATTTTCTATCATTACCACCATTGGCCCCTGGTCTATTGCAAGATACCTTCTGGCTGCCCAGTTATTGTATTCTGCACTGTGTGCATCATAAAAACCTGCAGGACCCCATATAGTAGACTTATAATTTTCATAAAAATTACGCATCGCAGCAATAGATTCTGTTGGCATATAAACTATGGCACTCACTGCTGCAGTAGGCGATATAACCCCATTATCGTTAGAAGGCATGTGTGCTGTGTAGCCTACACTACCATCCTGATTACGTGTATATGATGCAGTAAGTCCCCAGTAATTCTCACCATATCCCTCATAATTATTAGGGTTTTCCACACAGTGCATGTAATTAATTTTTGTGTGGTTATAATTTACATCCCAATAGTTGGCATATTGATCGGTAAGCTGATGTGGGTCTAAACCTAAATAAGAATAATGTGACCAGAATAAAGGTCCTCCGCTAAATTCAGCTCCATTATGCTTTAAGATAAGGGGAATATTATATTTTGTAGCGGCAGAAACTATACCTCCGCTTCTGGCCCAGCATTCATGATAAACTTCAGGTTCTATTGTATGGGTAGGCGATGCACTTGCCATAACGTAAGTTATTAGACATTCATTATAGCCTTCCAGCGGAAAATTCATCTCCCAGTTGTATTGTGGAGACCAATGCCAGTACAGTTTATTCTGATTATTTGTATACCAGTCCCACTCTACTCCTTTCCATAAGTTATCATACTTTGCAGCAAGAGCCTGTTCCTGCTCATTTCCATCTTTAAAAAATTCCCTTACACATATCATGCCCTGTGTAAGAAAAGAAGTTTCCACAAGGTCGCCGCCATTATCTTTTTGTCCAAATGGCTTTACATCTCCTGTATTGCCATCTATCCAGTGTGGCCATGCACCATGAAAACGGTCGGCAGTCTCAAGAAAATTGGCTATTTTATTCAATCTTTCCCTTCCTTCTTCCCGGGTTATGTATCCCTGATTTATACCTGCGATGATAGCCATAAGCCCGAAACCAGAACCGCCGGTTGTTACTACATGTGCGTCGTTTTGCGGATAATTACCGTCGGGATGGTAACGCTCACGTGCCATACCTGAATTCGGCTCGGCATAGTCCCAAAAATATTTAAAGGTTTCTTTCTCGACTAAATCAACAAGCTGTTCATCGCTTAGCGGTGTGGGGGGTGTGGTTTCAGGACCGTCTTCTTTAGAAGATGATCCATTTGAACCACAACCGGTAAGTATTAAAAGTATAAATACCAGATATTTCATTTAAAAAGTTATATTATTAATAACCGGGGTTTTGGGTTAAAACCCCATTACTCAAACTAATGGCTTCAAAAGGTATTGGGAAAACCTCGTTCCTTCCTGCTGAAAAACCAAGCGGGCCAAATACCTCTTCGCCCCTGCCCTGGCGTACAACATCCCAAAACCTGTCACTTTCCATAGCAAGTTCTGCTCTTCTTTCTCTCCATATTGCAGCTCTAATAGCTGTAGGGTCTGCAGAATCAAAATCAGCAAGTTCTGCACGATTCCTTACCCTGTTAAGAGAAGATAGTGCCAAATCTGTATCACCCATCTCATTTGCAGCTTCTGCATTAATTAGCAATACTTCAGCAAAACGCATAAGGCGGATATTTTGCTCTGATCCCGGTGAACAGTTTCCTAAAAGTCCTGACGGTACATAAGACTTTTGGTTATACATAGGATTGTCCCCTGTTTCATTAATAAAGTCTCCTTCCGGAGTAGTCTCACCACGGAAAATAATTGTAGCATCCCTTCTTTCATCACCAGCTTCAAAGAAATCGGCAAGGTCCTGTGTAGGTACATTAAAGCCCCATCCATACTGACCTCTTACACCCTGTGTCTCAGAATACTGACTGTTTGAAAAATCACAGTTACCATCTACATAAGTAGCCTGAGCTTCAAAAATAGATTCTACACTGTTTTCATTAGGGATACGGAAAACGCTGTTATAGTCTTCCAGAAGATCATATCCCATACCCATCACTTCATTAGTAAGAGTAAGTGCCTGCCCCCAGTTTTCCTGGTACATATAAACTTTTGCAAGATATGCCTTTGCAGCTCCCATTGTTGCCCTGCCTAAATTTGTTGCATCATAAGATGCCGGCAGGTTACTGCCTGCAAAAGTAAGATCGGCAATTATAAACTCATATACTTCCTGTTCTGTATTCCTTGGTACATTATAATTTCCATCTGCCGGAAGGCCATCATAAACAGGCACGCCGCCAAATGTTCTTACCAGATTAAAATAATGAAGCGCTCTTATAAAATGTGCTTCACCTAAAAGCCTGTTTTTAAGGTTTTCATCCATTTCTATAGGCGGAATATTTGTGATAACCTGATTAGCCAGGTTAACCCCTCTCCACTGCCCTTTCCAGTAATCGTTTATAATAAACGCCGATGAAGTATAAGTAAAGTTATTTATATCATTAAAGAAAGAGGCATCCCCAGGAGAACTTCCTTTCTCTGCATTATCTGATGCTATTGTTATAATGAAAGAAGCAAAAGCTGCCACCTCCCAGGATCTTAGGTTTGTATACATGGCATTTGTAGCTGCCACGGCATCATCTTCATCCTGGAAAAACTGATCTACAGGAATCTTGTCTTCACGGCTTATATCAAGGTAATCATCATTACATGACCATAAAACCGCTAAAGCTGTTAAAGTAAGTACTATCTTTTTCATTTTTATTAGAAGTTTAAGTTAACGCCAAAGCTGTAAACAGCCGAAAGCGGATAAACGTTATTATCAATACCCATATTCTCAACATTCTGGTTACCCAGTTCAGGAGAGAATCCATTATAATCAAACGAAGTAAATGGGTTTTGGGCGCTTACATATACCCTTAGCCTGTCTATACCTGCTTTACCCATAAATGTTTGTGGTATTGTATAGCCTAATTGTATATTACGAATTCTGAAATAATCTCCTTTTTCTACATAAAATGAGCTTGGCCTTGAAGACTGCTGATCTGAGTTTGGAGCAGGGTATGTATTTGATGGATTGTCTGGTGTCCAACGGTTATCTACAAAATCTTTATCCCAGTTTTCATTACCAAAGCGTGCATTACGGTTAAAATTATATATCTCATTACCTGCAACACCCTGGAAATCCATCGCAAAGTCTACACTTGCATATTCGATTCCAAAACCAAACCCATAGGTAACATTTGGTATTGGGCTTCCAAGGAAAGTTTTATCGTTTTCATCGATAACCCCATTACTGTCAAGGTCAGCAAACTTAAGTGAACCTACCGGACTGCCATAAGCAGCTGCTTCCTCCGGAGTTTGTACTACAC
>CAMPIZ010000102.1 GCA_946886675.1 uncultured Flavobacterium sp. | reverse complement strand
AAATAAGGTTATTACTGCCAGTTATGTATTTATGTTTGTGGCAGGAGTAGTTGCACTAGTTTTTATAAAACTATAAAAAAACCGCCGGACTTAAACAGAACAGCGGTTTTTAACCAAATAAACAATCTAAAATAACCTAACCTTTTATGAAGATTTGCATTAATAAGATGTAAATAATATAAAAAGGTTGCGTGCTGAAAGAAAATATTTGTGTATTTTGTAAATCGATATTACTACTTTGTTTTTTAGCGAACTTAGAGTGGTATAATGTATATTTGCGTTTATTTTTAATGAAGAATGGATAAGAAAAGCGAAGAATTTTACAAGCGGTTAAAGGAGGAGCTTATAAACTCAACAATATGGCCTGCAGAGTACCTGTTTAAATTTATAGTGCCTTCTGAACCTGAGAAGATCGAGGAGATAGAAAAATCTTTTGACCAGATGGGAGCAGTTATAGAAACCAATCAGTCCAGAACGGGCAAGTACACTAGTGTTTCTATTAACGTAAAAATGAAAAGCGCACAGGCTGTAATAGATAAATATATAGAAATGTCGTCTATAGAAGGCATCATTTCGCTATAATACAATTATATGAAATATCACCCGGAAGAAGCAATAGAATATCTTGAATATAATGCCGAGAGGCCTAAGCTGATTATACCTGAATATGGCAGGCACCTGCAAAAACTTATAGAGCAGGCTGTAGAACTTGAAGACAGGGAAGAGCGCAATAAAGCTGCAAAATATATAATATCTGTAATGGGAAGTCTTAACCCGCACCTTCGTGATGTGCCTGATTTTCAGCACAAACTCTGGGATCAGATATTTATAATGTCTGATTTCAGGCTGGATGTTGATTCGCCTTACCCTATTCCTTCAAAGGAAATGCTTGCCCAAAAACCGGACAGGCTGGCTTACCCACAAAACTTTCCAAAATATCGTTTCTACGGAAACAATATTAAATACATGATAGATGTTGCTAACAAATGGGATGACGGGGAGCTTAAAAATGCGCTTATCATGGTTATTGCCAACCATATGAAAAAGTCCTACCTGAGCTGGAATAAAGATACCGTTAAGGATGAGGTTATTTTTGAACATCTTTTGGAATTATCCGGAGGAAAAATAAACCTGCTTAAAACGGATGAAGAGCTTTCTGCATCTACCGATCTTATGCGAGTGAACAAAAAAGTGAGCAATAAGACACAGTTTAATAATGGTAAGCAAAAGGGCCACCGTACAAATACTGGCAAAAATCAAAACAATAAAAACAGAAAATCCTAAAAAATTTTTTTACGCTGCATGGGAACATTTAAAATCGAAGGAGGAGTACAATTAAAAGGTGAAATTACACCACAGGGTGCAAAAAATGAGGCACTTCAGGTGCTTTGTACCGTGCTTCTAACCCCCGAAAAAGTTACTATTACAAACATTCCTGATATTATAGATGTTAATAAGCTTATAACCTTATTAAAAAATTTAGGCGTAAAAATTGAAAAAATAGCTCATGGTGCTTTTACATTCCAGGCCGATGATGTTAATCTTGGATACCTTGAGTCGGAAGCTTTTAAGGAAGAAGGCAAATCGTTGAGGGGATCTATCATGATAGTAGGCCCGCTGCTTGCCCGATTTGGTAAAGGTTATATACCAAAACCTGGTGGAGATAAAATAGGTCGCCGCAGGCTGGATACCCATTTTGAAGGCTTTATAAACCTTGGAGCTAAATTTCGTTATAATAAAGAAGATTATTTTTATGGTGTGGAGGCCGACAGGCTTAAAGGCGCTTATATGCTTTTGGATGAAGCATCGGTAACCGGAACAGCAAATATTATTATGGCCGCTGTACTGGCGGAAGGCAAAACCACCATATATAACGCTGCGTGTGAACCATACCTGCAGCAGCTATGCAAAATGCTTAACAGCATGGGCGCAAAAATTACAGGGGTAGGCTCTAACTTAATTGAAATTGAAGGTGTCGAAAAGCTTGGTGGCTGTGAACACAGGATACTTCCTGACATGATTGAAATAGGTAGCTGGATAGGCCTTGCGGCTATGACGCGCAGTGAGATTACCATTAAGAATGTGAGTTATGATAACCTTGGAATTATACCAAACACATTTAAAAAACTGGGTATTACTATAGAGCGTAGGGGTGACGATATATACATCCCGGCACATACAGATGGTTATGAAATACAAAATTATATAGATGGGTCTATACTTACCATCGCAGATGCACCCTGGCCGGGCTTTACTCCAGATCTTTTAAGTATTGTACTGGTAGTTGCCACTCAGGCAAGGGGAAGCGTGCTTGTACACCAGAAAATGTTTGAAAGCCGACTTTTCTTTGTAGACAGGCTTATAGATATGGGAGCTAAGATAATACTTTGCGATCCGCACAGGGCTACCGTAATTGGGCATGACTTTAAATCTCAGCTTAAAGGTATAATGATGTCCTCTCCTGATATCAGGGCAGGTATATCGCTGGTTATTGCAGCACTTTCGGCAAAAGGTACCAGTACTATACAGAATATTGACCAGATAGACCGAGGTTATGAAAGGATAGACGAGAGGCTGAGAGCTCTTGGCGCTAAAATTACCAGAGAAGCTTAAACTCAAAAACATTATATATTTAGGGCTGAAATTTTTCAGCCCTTTTTTTATTAAATTTGGGAATAGTCCACATCAATTACCATCGCTATGGAAAAGAAACCTCTATTTTATGAAAAACAGCAATTTCGCCAGCCATGGCTTTGGATTTTAATGGTTGTAGTATTTGCCTCTGTGGTTTTTGCGGGTTATATAGCAGATAAAAAATCAGGTAATGCCGGTATAATAATTATAATTGTAACTATTTTACCGCTTTTACTGGGAATGTTTCTTTTATGGAAACTCGCGCTTATCACAAAAATAGATGATACGGGAATCCATGTAAAGTTTCAATACTTCCATAAAAAATTCAGACACTATAAATGGGAGAATATAGAGTCGCTGCAAATTAAAAAATATAACCCCGTTGGCGATTATGGCGGATGGGGAATAAGGCTGGGAGCTTATAATGTCTCAGGTAATCACGGGTTGCTTATCCGGTTTAAAGATGGTGCTACCTTACTTATTGGTACAAACAAATCAGTTGAGCTTAAAAAAGCATTAGAATCAGCGGGCAGAATTTAACGGATGGGGCATAAACCTTACATACCGGTTCACTATAAACCTATACAACCTTCACTAAGGCTAAAGAATGGAGATGTAATTTATAATGAGATATTCCCTGATATACGTTTAAGTGAATTTGTTTATTGTTACTGGCAGCTTCAGTCTTCTAAAAAGCTTGAGGATAATTACCAATATAATGTAGTGGCAGATGGCTGTGTCGATATTTTTTTCGAATTAAACAATCCGCAAAACAGTTTTATTATGGGGTTTTGCAATTCGCATACCCAGTTCCCTTTAGAGCAATCTTTTAATTATGCAGGTATCCGTTTTATGCCTACAGCTTTTACACGCTTATTTAATATAAAAGCATTAGAAATGAGTAATCGTTTCGAAACCCTCGATATGGTAGTGCCCGGCCTTTCTGCAGCTATTTCCAATATTATTAAAGACACATTTACATTATCTCAAATAAAAACAGTTTTTGATAGCTATCTGTACAATCATATTTCCGGAATTAATATAAAAAATGATAAGCGCTTTGATGGTGCTTTGTCTGCCATCATACATTCTAAGGGGCTTATTAATATAGAAACCGATATTGATACCGGAATAAGCTCAAGGCAGCTGCGTCGCATGTTTGAGTTTTATACCGGTACTACTGCGAAAACTTTCAGCAAAGTTGTACGCTTTCAAAATGCGCTCAGGCTGGCACAGGGGAATAATTTTTTGCAGGACAGGCTTTTTTATGATGCCGGTTATTATGACCAGGCTCATTTTATAAAAGAATTTAAACTGCTTTACGGAGCCACACCGGGAAAAGCGCTGGACAAATAATGTCCGTTTTTTACAATCCTAAGCAGGCTGTATGTTGCAACTTTGTTTTATTAAAAGAGTATAATGATGAAACAATTATTAACCCTGCTTGTCGTGGTTATAGGCTTTAACCTGCATGCACAAACTAAAAATTTAAAGACTATGAAACTGAATGCCGGAATTATTACAGAAAAGCTAGCGGAAACAAAAAAATTCTATACAGAAATCCTGAAGTTTGAAGTAATGTTTGAGAATGATTTTTTTATCCTGTTAAACACACCGGGAGGTGAGTCGGAAATTAGTTTCCTACTGCCTAATCATCCTTCTCAGCAACCATTATTTCATAAAGCATTTAAGGGTGAAGGTGTTTACTTTACTATAGAAGTGAATGATGTGGATGCCTTATATGAAGAAATAAAAAAGAAAGGTGTGCCTATTAAGATAGAGCTGAGGAATGAGCCTTGGGGAGACAGGCACTTTGCTATACAGGATCCTAACGGAGTAGGTGTAGACATTGTTAAATATACACCACAGGAATAAAAGAAAGCCCGGTTCTCCGGGCTTTATAAATCTAGTCTATTATGTCAAGGAATTTTAGCCCTAAAACTACTCCATCTGTAACAAAACCGCCCTGGTAAGATCTTACATAGTCAATCCTCAGTAACCTGAATTTACCAAAACCTACATTATCAAATCCGGCTGTAAACTCCTGATAAGGCTTAGATTCCGGTCTGGCAATCTGATGATAACCCACTACAAGATTCCATTGTAATTTGTTTAATAAGGGTACTTTATTCATTAAATAGCCTTTAAAGTTATGCTCTGCATGTGCTTCAAAATAAGAATCGTTAGTGCTATGTGAATAATAAGGCAGCAAATTAAATACATTAAGGTATGAGCTTCCAGAACCTATATGGGTTTGGTTACCATTAAAATGCTTATAGTCCATAAAGGCTATGTTATCGGCATTAAAAAATTTACCAGCCTTTAAGTTGATGCCAAAATCTCCTTTATTGCCAAAAGTAACGTCATAAAAAGTCCTTGCTGCTATAAAATCATAATTATATTTTTTATCTGTGCCGCCAAAGGCTTTCAGGTACTGAAGTGCAATAGTAGGATAATTACCTGTACTCACATTTATTTTGCCGTCTGGCCTGGTTATATACTTTTGTCCAAACCTTATGTTGGCTATTGCAGAAGCTTTAATCAGTTCATGAGTTTGAAAAGGGGCGGATGTATAATCATCCGGTGCAAGCGGATTGTTTGAAGTATAATCATGATCGTTTTTAATAAGCACATAATCAGTATTATTAAATAGAGGTTTTCTTCTTGAGTACTCAATATTTCCATACATGTTCAGCCCTGTAAAAACTTCCCTGCCATAGCTAAGCTGTGCAAAGGTTTTATCATACAGTTTCATGTAGTTATCTTTAAAAAACAATGTGCTAACCGTATTGATAAAAGGAGTGATAGGCTCATTTTCATTAAACTGTACTGCTTTGCTTCCCCCGGTAAGGGTAAAGGTGCCTGCATCTCCAAATTTATGGGATAAAGTCCCTGTTACGCGCAGTCTGTCTTCGGCTATACCGTAATTAAAATCAGCGCCAAGGAAAGTATATTTATTATTATCATTGTCATAATGGGTAAACGATACCCCTGTATCAAGATTCCATCCCTGTACTGTATTGTAATTTGGAACTTGCAAAACACCATCATATCTGTAAGTAAATTTTTTCGCAGAGTTGCGATAAGTATAACCTGAAATTATATCGGTTATACTAAACCTGTTGTTTTTTCGGTCTATAGAGTCGAGATAGGCAGGAGAGGATGTAAGCTGCTGTATACTGTCTTTTTTATGATAATCAGTTATTTCCTCATTAGTAAGGGGAATAGGGCGGTTGCTTTGCCAGTAAACAGAATCTTTTTTGTTTGAGTCTTCCTCTATATAAACAATTTCTTTTCCAAAGGTTCCTTTTTCAAACCTGTCATGAAAAATATAATTGTTGTATACATGGGTAAAGGTGCCGTTGAAGCCAATGCCAAAAAATGAAGCTTTAATATCAAATGTCTGAGAACTTTTTGCCCATATCCTGTTTGAGGTATTATAACTGAAATTTTGTTTAAGGTTAAGATTTTCCAGTATGGGTTCCTGCATGCGATAGCCCTTAATGTCAAAATCTATTGCATATATTGCCCAGCTATCGTCTACTATATAAATGTAGCCTTCAAAAACCGGTTCTTTATCACGGCGTGGTATAACTTTTATTTTATTGATCTGATTATTGTTTTCGTCAAAAAAGCTGCCTTCAAACTTAAACTTATAATAGTTAAAAGTATTGTTTGCCAGGGGCGACACCATTTTAATACCAAATTCTATAT
>CAMPIZ010000101.1 GCA_946886675.1 uncultured Flavobacterium sp. | reverse complement strand
GCTAAACTAAAAGTTAATAACGATAATAAAATCATTATTAGAGAAAATATACTTAAAAATATAAAAGCTCCTGTATTATTTACTTTGAAAGATAGATCAAAAATCCCACACCAAATCCCAATGATTAATATAGTAAAGAGTATAACTTTTAACTTATTATATTCGTATTTCATCTTCTAATCAATTATCTAAAATCCAATGATCTATATCTCATAAATCACAAGGCCACTCCTGAATTTTGGTTCTATATAAGTACTTTTAGGAGGCATAATAAGGTTGTTATCTGCCAGTTCCTTAATTTCTTCAATAGAAGGAGGGTAGAGCATAAAGCCAACTTCAAAATCGCCGCCGTCTACCTTTTTCTTTATTTCGGTAACTGGTTTGTTACCCGGTATGTAATCTATTCGTTCGTCGTTACGCAGGTCGCCAATACCCAATAGCGGATTAAGCACTTTTTTATATAATATTTGAGCATCCAGCGCTTCGAGCACAGTATCAAAGTTAGTATCTTTTAACGAAAGTGCATAAAACTCGCCGTCAAGATACATTCCAAACTGATGTTTTTGCTTAGGTTTCCACAGCTCCTGTTGCTTATTTTCCAGTGTAAAATCCTTTTCCAGAGCAGTAAGGAATTCCTGCTTTGTAAACCCGTTAAGATCGTTTATAATACGGTTATATTCATTGATTTTAAGGTTGGTTTCGCAGATAAGGAAACTCATAAAGTAGTTTAGGTTAGCATTACCGCTGGCTTTGTCCTGCTCATACAGCATCTCTGCCGAAGCTGATCGGTGGTGCCCGTCGGCTATGTATACACTGCCAACATTTTCAAAATGCTGCTGCAGCCATTTTATATCGGCTTCATCCTTAATGCGCCATAGTATATGCCTGTCCTTATTTGGGGTAGAGAACAGGTAAAGCGGCCTTTTTTGTCTGCGTTTCTCAATCCATTGCTGCAGTTGTGCATTTTCGGGGTAAGTAATAAGCACAGGTTCTGTATTAAAGCCTGTCTGGTGCAGGTAGTCCTTAAAATACTCTACACGGTAGGCCAGGGTATCTTCGTGCTTTTTAATTATGTTGTTTTTATAATCTTCTATAGAAGTTCCCGCTATAATACCTGTAAAAGTGTTGCCTTTGCTTTGTATCTCATATAAAAAGAATACAGGGCTGGTTTCCTGTTTAAAAATCTCCTCGTCCTTAAACTCTTTATACTTAAGCTGCACGCCTTTAAACCTTGTATCTGCCGATATCTTAAGCTGGTTTATATAGGCAGGGTTAAGTATATGCAGAAAAGAAAACGGATTGTAGTCCAGCTGCGATGCCAGTTCTGCCGCGCCATATTCTTCATAAGAGCGTGATGTAACCAGGCTCACTTTATCGCGCGTAGGCCGCACTGCCTTAAAAGGAATTATTTTTGCCAACTTTTTATATTTAGAGTTTCATATAAATTTTAAAGTCCAGCTTCAAACAATGTGAAGCTGAACTTTTAAACTATAGTGCAGAGCGCTGAAAACCGCGGCTGAACACTGTATTATTTAGCGAACATTGCCGCTACTTTCTCAGCTTTTTTGCTTTCGGAATAATTGTAGAAACCTTCACCCGACTTAACACCCAGTTTGCCTGCACGCACCATATTTACCAATAACGGGCATGGTGCATATTTAGGGTTTTTAAATCCGTCGTACATTACGTTAAGGATAGAAAGGCATACATCAAGACCAATAAAATCGGCTAATTGTAACGGACCCATTGGGTGAGCCATACCTAACTTCATTACCGTGTCAATTTCATAAACTCCCGCAACACCATTGTAAAGCGTTTCTATAGCTTCATTTATCATTGGCATAAGGATACGGTTTGCCACAAAGCCAGGATAATCGTTTACCTCAACCGGAACTTTGCTTAACTTAACCGAAAGATCCATAATTGTTTTTGTAACCTCATCCGAAGTGTTGTAACCACGGATTATTTCTACCAGCTTCATAATAGGCACCGGGTTCATAAAGTGCATGCCTATTACTTTGTCCTGCCTTGTGGTTACAGCTGCAATTTGTGTAATAGAGATAGATGAGGTATTCGTAGCAAGAATAGTTTTTTCTTCGCAGTATTCGTTAAGCTGCCTAAAAATATTCAGCTTAAGATCTACATTTTCTGTAGCGGCCTCAACTACAAGATCTACACCTGCTACACCATCTTTAATATCTGTATAAGTAATGATATTGCCAATGGTTTTGGCTTTGTCATCTTCGGTAATAGTGCCTTTTGCAACCATCCTGTCAAGGTTTGCGGCTATTGTAGCCATGCCTTTATCCAGTGATTTTTCTGAAATATCAATAAGTTTTACTGTAAATCCGCTTTGTGCAAACGTGTGGGCAATACCATTACCCATAGTTCCTGCACCTATTACTGCTATGTTTTTCATTGTAGTTTTATTTGAAAATATATTGTTGTATTCAGTTGCCGAATTTATGAAATATGGTGATAAAAACAGCATTAAAACACCAAATTTGTATTTAATGGCCTTATAAAGACTGTTTTATTTCAAAATTCGTAAAAAGGATAAGCCTAGAATCTTAAAGATGCTTTTATTTCCGAAGCTATCCCCGGCTTTTTATAGCCCAGGTCTGTTAAGTGCTCCTTTAAAAAATTAGCCATTTCATTATAATTGGAATGATACTGGCTGGATATTCGTGCTATAATCCTGTTATTATGCATTATATGAAAGAACAGATATTCTTTAATTTCACTTTTAAAACCTCTGCTCTGCCTTATGCTGCGGGTATAAGTATGAAAACCATCTAGGTCTTTAAGCCTGTATTTCTTTTCGCTAAGCAGGCCATAAAAATCTTTTACAGTTATTTCCCTGCTGTTAAGCTGTATGCGCGGCATTTTTAAATGCATTTCGTAAAGAAACAGTATCATAAAGTTCCAGCATAAGGCTACTATAAAGAAATAGAAAAATGGTTCAGGTAATTCTCGGATCCCCATAATAAAATACATTACAGAAAAGATACCTGTAGTAACAAGCAAAATTAAAAGAGGTATATATACCAGAAATGTAAACTTAGACTTTAAGACCATTATTTCTTTTCAAAGCATTCAATTATTTTGTAGGCTATACGCAATGCTTCGGTACCATCCTCAAGGGTAACAATAGGGTTTGTATTGTTATTTATGGCATCGGCAAAAGTTTCAAGTTCATCCAGTATGGCATTATTTGCAGTTATCTCCGGGTTTTCAAAATAGATTTGTTTTTTAATCCCTTCGGCATTTTGCAGTATCATATCAAAATCCCCGGGAACCTCTGGCGCATCCTTCATTTTAACCACTTCGCAAAGCTTGTCTAAAAAGTCTACCGAGATATAAGCGTCTTTTTGAAAGAAGCGTGATTTACGCATATTTTTTAGCGAAATGCGGCTGGCGGTAAGGTTTGCTACGCAGCCATTTTCAAACTCAATACGGGCGTTGGCAATATCCGGTGTGTCACTAATTACCGAAACTCCACTGGCGCTAATTTCCTTTACCCTGCTTTTTACAACGCTTAATATTACATCAATATCATGTATCATAAGGTCGAGCACCACAGGCACATCAGTACCGCGCGGATTAAACTCTGCAAGGCGGTGCGTTTCTATAAACATTGGGTTTACAATCTTGTCTTTTGTAGCTATAAAAGCAGGGTTAAAACGCTCCACATGGCCTACCTGGCCTTTTACATTGTGCTTTTTAGCGAGTTCCAGTATTTCTTCAGCCTCTTCTATAGTGTTAGAGATGGGTTTCTCTACAAAAACATGCTTTCCTGCCAGTATTGCCTCTTTGGCACAATCGTGGTGCGAAAGGGTAGGAGTTACTATATCTACCACATCTACAGCCTGAATAAGCTCTGTAATAGTTTCAAACTTTTTATAGCCAAACTCAGCTGCAACCTTATCGGCATTGGCACTGTTAGGATCATAAAAGCCTGCCAGTTCATATTTTTGTGACTGATTGAGCAAACGCAGGTGGATTTTCCCTAAATGGCCTGCGCCCAATACTCCAACTTTAAGCATAATGTAAAAATTTTTAACAAAATAACATTATTTGCCTGTAAATAGCAAGGGTGCAGGTATTAAATTAAGCAGTCATTTTGCAGTACATGCATACTAATTAATAGGCTTATTTAAGTTGCACGGTATTACATTTGTTTCCTATTTTTACCCTTTCAACATTTTATAAGCAGTGAGAGATACAGCAAAACATCAGGGACTTCGTAATCAGTTGGTAAGCATTTTAGAGCAAAAAGGCATTACCGATAAAAATGTACTGGATGCTGTAAAAAAAGTACCACGCCACCTTTTCCTCAATTCCTCTTTTGAAGATTATGCTTATCAGGATAAGCCTTTCCCTATTGGGGCAGGACAAACTATATCACAGCCTTATACGGTTGCTTTCCAGTCGCAGCTTCTTGAAGTTAAAAAAGACCATAAAATACTGGAAATAGGAACAGGTTCCGGATATCAGACTGCTATACTTTGTGCCATGGGTGCGAAAGTGTACAGTATAGAGAGGCAAAACGAACTGTTTAAGACTACATCATTATTACTGCCTAAATTAGGTATAAGGCCAAAACACCTGTCTTTTGGCGATGGCTACAAAGGCCTGCCTAATTATGCTCCATATGATGGTATTATAGTAACAGCCGGAGCGCCCTTTATCCCTAAGCCTCTTATGGCACAGCTAAAAATTGGCGGCAGGCTGGTTATCCCTGTAGATAATGGGCAGGGTGTTCAAACTATGACGTTGTTGATAAGAAAATCTGAAACGCAGTTTGAAAAGCATGAGTTTGGCGACTTTCGCTTTGTGCCGTTACTGGAGAATAAAAATTAATCAAATAACCTTATAACCAAATTATTAACCATGAGAAAAATCACCTTACTGTTTCTGCTCTTTGCAGTTAATACATTGTTTGCCCAGGATGATAAAAAAGTTTGGGATCTACTGCTTAAAAATGATAGAATAGAAGCCAGAAAAATTTTCGATAAGGAATTGGCGAAAAATAAAGAAAAAGATATTGAGCTGCTTATTCTGGATGCAATGATTGATGTTGAAAATGGGAGAATTAATTTTGATACTACGTTTTTAGAAAGTTTTTCGAAGTTTGAAGAAAGTAAAAACCTTCTTTATCCTTTATGGAGGACACCATTTGTTGTAGGCACAACAGCTGCCAGTGATTTTGATGAGCTTAACTATATGAGGCTTGATTTTATAGCCAACTCTCCTTTATATGAAAATGATCCGTATGTTGTTGCCTCAAAGGCTATAAGCGATAAGAAAAGGCTGGATTATGAAGGGCATGCTAAAAATATACAGAGGCTGAATGCTATATCCCAGTGGCAGTTTTGTGGTGTTTTTGAAAACATGAATGGTAGTGGTCATGATACAGAATATGAACCTGAACTTTATGCAAAAAACGATAAAATGTTTAATGCAAACAGTAACGGTATGGTTAACTGGTATGTTCCTTTTATACAACAAAAGGAAGGTGCTCATTTTTACCGTAATGAAGCTGAATATGGCAGCGGAGTTGTGTATGCACAAACTTTTATAGAAAATGATGCTGACAGAGAGGTAGTGCTGGATTTTGGGTCAAGTGGGCCCCTTAAAATATTTATTAATGATATCGAAGTTTATTCTAACGACAGGATTGAATATGCTGAACTTAATGCATATCATCTAAAATTTAATCTCAAAAAAGGGGTTAACAGGCTCCTGTTAAAATCATCAATTTCAGGTAATACAGATTATTTTTATGCAGCACTAAGAGATACTAATGGAGATTCAATACCATCATTAAAATACTCTAACGAATACAAATTATACAATACCTCTTCTATTGGCGAACTCAATACACATGAAATTGATCCTTTTTTTGAAACTTATCTTATAAATAAGGTTAAAGAGCAACCAGGCGATCCTTTATATCAGATATTACTCTATCACGCTTATCTTAATAACGGTAAGGAAGAAAAGGCATTTGAAGCTATAGAAGAACTTTCTAAAAAATATCCTTCAAGCTCTATGCTCAATAGTATGCTTATAGATTATTATAGCAGAACAGAAGATTCTCAAAAAGCAGAAGAGCTTAAACAAAATATTATTTTAAAAGACGAAGATTATCATTTTAGCATTATAAGTAAATTTCAGGATACAGACTGGCTTAAAAGAGCTGATATAACCGAGCTTGAAAAATATAAGAACAAAGCTAAAAAAGTTTATAGTCCCTTATATGCTGATTTTTACGAATATATCATCCTCCTTAGGAATTCTGATATAGACGCAAGTATGGTCGTAATGGAGAAAATCATTGCAGACACTCATTATAATGAAG
>CAMPIZ010000100.1 GCA_946886675.1 uncultured Flavobacterium sp. | reverse complement strand
AATAAGAAGTATATAATATTTTTTAAAAAGCATTTTTAAGCGGATTTTATTCAAATATAAGATAAAAACAACGGTTTTTTAAACCTTGGTTTTGCTTTTATATATAATAGCTGTCTTTAAAAAGAATAACGGATTATATTCCGGATTATTTTTATCCTAAAGCCTGGCACCTTAAAAAGGATAAATAAAAAAAGTGCATCGAATGATGCACTTTATATTTTTAAAGTTTTACAGATAGTTTTTCTTCAGGAAATATCAGCAGACACAAATTCTGCTTCTTTTACTTCAATTTCCATCAGGATTTCTTCAGCTTCAGTTAGTGCTTTTAAATAATCATTCTCCATATTGCTGTAAGGTTAATTAGTTACTTTTACTTTTTCTTAGAACGGAACATCATCATCGTCATGTGCTCCCCCACCACCGTTCATATTACTACCAAAGGCGTCATTAGCAGACGGAAGGTTTTTAATAAATGATGCATTATCGTTATCGTTCATACTCGACGGAAGTTCATCAAATGGCGAACCAAAATCATCAAGGTTATCAAATTTACCGAGACTACCTACGAACTTAAGCCTTATATTGTCAAGGCCACCATTACGGTGCTTGGCCACAATAAATTCAGCCTGCCCCTGTGTAGGAGATCTTTCTTCATCATCCCATTCGTCAATTTTATAATATTCAGGACGGTATATAAAGGAAACAATATCGGCATCCTGCTCAATAGCTCCCGATTCCCTAAGGTCAGAAAGTAAAGGCCTTTTACTCGAACCACGGGTTTCAACCGCACGCGATAACTGCGACAGTGCAATAACCGGAACATTAAGCTCCTTTGCAAGCGCCTTAAGGTTACGTGAGATCGTTGAAATTTCCTGCTCACGGTTTCCTCCGTTCTTACCGCCGCCGCCGGCCGTCATTAACTGCAGGTAATCTATAATAATCATTTTAATGCCATACTGAGAAGCAAGCCTCCTTGCCTTTGCCCTAAGGTCGAAAATGGAAAGTGATGGTGTATCATCTATATAAAGCGGTGCTTTTTCAAGATCTTTTACTTTAATACTTAGCTGTTCCCACTCGTGCTTTTCAAGTTTACCTGTACGAAGCTTTTCAGAAGAAAGCCCGGTTTCGCTAGATATCAAACGGGTAATAAGCTGTACTGAGGACATCTCCAGCGAGAACACTGCAACACCATGATTAAAATCGATAGCAATATTACGGGCCATAGATAATACAAAAGCTGTTTTACCCATACCCGGCCTCGCCGCTATAATAATAAGGTCACTGGGCTGCCATCCTGAAGTAAGCTTATCCAGATCATGAAATCCTGTTGCAATACCACTAAGCCCTTCTTTACCGGCAATCTCCTCTATACGCTTTTTAGCCTGTATAACAAGGCTTTGTGCAGTTTCAGAGCTTCGCTTAATATTACCCTGCGTTACTTCATAAAGCTTTGATTCCGCTTTATCAAGCAAATCAAAAACATCTGTTGTTTCATCATAAGAATCCTCAATAATCTCACTTGAAATCTTGATAAGGCTTCGCTGTATAAACTTTTGAAGTATAATCCTTGAGTGAAACTCTATGTGGGCAGATGATGAAATCTTCTGGGTAAGCTGGATAAGATAAAAATCTCCTCCTGCAAGGTCCAGTTTTGCGTTTTTTTTGAGCTGCGCAGAAACTGTTAATAAGTCAATTGGCTGTGTATCGTTAAATAACTGAACAATAGCTTCAAAGATATATTTATGAGCATCCTTATAAAAGGCATCCGGCTGAAGTATATCTATAACTTCGTCTACACCTTTTTTGTCAATCATCATGGCACCTAACACAGCCTCCTCAAGATCAAGCGCTTGCGGTGGCAGCTTGCCTTTTTCAAGGTTGATAATTGCTGTTTTATCTACCTTTACCGGGTTTATGTTCCTGATGTTTTCCATAGTGCTAATGTAATTAAATTTTAATGGGCTACGTTAAGCAATTGTTAAGAAGTACCTGTTAAAAAACTGTTGATAACCAGTTCACTGATTGTTCATAACCTAAAAAAAATCCGAAGCGGCAAGGCTTCGGATTAATTATGCCGTTAAAACAGGATTATTCTTTAAACTCGCCCATTTTACTATACTTATCCATCCTTTGCTTAACCAATTCTTCTGTTGATAAGTCTTTTAATTCATTATATGCTTTTTCGATATATTTTTTAACACTTTCAAAAGTAGTCTCCCTGTCATAGTGAGCACCTCCAAGAGGTTCAGGAATAATATCATCAATAAGGTTTTGTTTTTTCATGTCATAAGACGTAAGCTTTAACGCTTCTGCAGCCTGTTCCTTAAACTCCCAGCTTCTCCAAAGGATTGAAGAACATGACTCAGGAGATATTACAGAATACCATGTGTTTTCCAGCATATATACCCTGTCTCCCACTCCTATACCAAGGGCTCCACCGGAAGCACCCTCTCCTACTATAACGGTAATAATAGGTGTTTTAAGGCGCACCATCTCAAAAATATTTCTTGCAATGGCTTCTCCCTGTCCTCTTTCCTCAGCTTCAAGCCCTGGGTATGCACCCGGAGTATCTATAAGCGTTACTACAGGAATATTAAACTTTTCGGCCATTTTCATAAGGCGAAGTGCTTTGCGGTAACCTTCAGGATTAGCCATACCGAAGTTTCGGTACTGCCTTGTTTTTGTATTGTAACCTTTTTGCTGGCCAATTACCATGAACGACTGGCCACCTATTTTGGCAAGGCCACCCACCATAGCTTTATCGTCTTTAAAACCACGGTCTCCAAAAAGCTCCAGGAAAGTACCTTCAGACAGCGCCTTAATGTGATCCATTGTATAAGGACGGCTTGGGTGCCTTGAAAGCTGTACCCTTTGCCATGCTGTTAGGTTTTTATATATCTTTTTCTTGGTGTCTTCTAACTTTTTCTCGATTTGCTTACATGTATTAGATACATCCACATCCGACTCCTGACCAATTATCGTGCATTTATCCAACTGGTCCTCAAGCTCTTTTATCGGAAGCTCAAAATCTAAATATTCCATAGTACAGGCAGATTTTTAAATTTGGTTGAAACCACAAAGATAAAACTTTAGGCCAACAAAGAAAGAATTATATTTTTTTAACTTTCATTTTAGGGTAATTCTTTAGTATACCATTGAGTATCACAGTAGTTAGAATAATAGCCGCGCCTATGTAAAATGCCCCGCTCATCTGTTCCTTATCCTTAAATACCAGCACTGCCAGAATTATTCCGTATACAGGTTCCATATTTATGGTAAGCATTACTGTATAAGGGCTTAAAAACTTCATTACATGCACTGATGCTATAAATGCATAAGCGGTACAAAAGGTAGCAAGCACAATAAGCCACAACCAGTCATTTGCATTAAGAATGAAGAATTCAGTAGTAAACTTACCGGAAAACAAGAAGAACAATGATATAAAGAAAACGCCTCCCAGCAATTCCCAAAAGGAAACTTGTGTAGCATTATATTTAACAGCATACTTTCCATTAATGACAGAAAATGTTGCCGAAAGAAAAGCAGAAGACAGTGCCAGCAGGATACCGTAAAGATAATCTCCCTCAAAACTAAATATAATATACAGCCCTGCTATTACAAACAGCCCAAAAAGTACTTCATACCATATCACCTTTCTTCCGTATAACAAAGGTTCTAACAACGAAGTAAAGAAAGCTCCTGTAGAAAGGCACGCAAGAGTTACCGATACGTTTGACACTTTTATGGCCTTAAAAAAGGTAAACCAGTGCATTGCTATTATTAGCCCGGCAAAAAGAAAACCTGCCAGCGTTTTTGTATCTACTTTTAACGGCGTTTTTGTAAAACGGGCATACAGGTATACTAAAACAACTGCAATACCCATGCGGTACCATACAAGCGGGAGTGCATCCAATGTAATAAGGGCGCCGATAACGGCTGTAAAACCCCAAATAAAAACTATGAAATGGAGATGAAAATAACTCCTTAATTTATCGCCTGGCATTACGTAGAAGGAAAAAAGCTAATATACCAAATGTTACGTTAGGGAACCACACAGCCAGTAGCGGCGGTATGCTCGATTTTTCGGCCATGGTGCCAAATACTTTGTCAAAAAAGATAAATGTAAAGGCAAGAGCAATACCCATAGCCAGATTTACCCCCATACCCCCTCTTCTTTTCATTGAGGATACTGCCACGGCAATAATGGTAAGTATAAATGCCGATACCGGTATACTGTACTTTTTATATTTTACAACAAGATAACTGTTTATATTACCTGAACCTCTTTTTCTTTCTTTTTCAATAAACTTGTTAAGCTCGCCAAGTGTCATGGTTTCTGCTACGTAAATTACAGGAGTAAGCTCATCAGGTTCGAAACCAAGCTTTAAGTTTTTTCGAGGTTCATACTCCAGTTTATCGCCCATTGGCCCTATTATACGTTTAGTATAACCATGAAGAGTATAAGTACTGTCTTTTGAATTCCAGCCTATGGTATTGGCATTAACCTTAGAAAGAAGCTTGTTTCCTTTAAAGGTCTCCAGGTTAAAATTAGTACCGGACTTGGTGATATAGTTAAAATCGCCTACATAAATGTACTGGCTGTCGTTTACCTGTTTGTATACCTGTTCGGTTTCCCGTATCTGCGGGTTTGTTTTTAAATAGGTGTATCTAAAATCATTAAAACCCTTACTGGCTTTTGGCACGAAAAAGAATCCCATAACCAGGGCAAGTAAAGAAATTATAGTTGCACCCACTATATATGGCCTTAAAAACCTTGTGAAAGAAATTCCGGAGCTAAGGATAGCAATAATCTCTGTGTTATTTGCCAACTTTGAAGTAAACCATATTACCGACAGGAACAGAAAAATAGGGAAAAGCATATTGGCAAAATAGAGCGTAAAATCGCCATAATATTCTGCCACCTGAAGAAAAGGCACTTTTTTGGCAAGTATCTTATTAATTTTTTCAGATACGTCTATAACAATACCAATAGGTATAAACATAAGCAGCATTACAAAAAATGTTGCCAGGTATCTTTTTAAAATGTACCAGTCTATTAATTTCACTAGTTGCGCCTTACTTTATTATTAAACAGTTACAGCCTCTGGCTCATCTGCTTTACCATCGTGTCTTTCCACTCACGGAAATCTCCCGCTAATATATGCTTTCTTGCCTCACGAACCAACCACATATAAAAACCAAGGTTGTGTATAGTGGCAATCTGTTTACCAAGGTATTCGTTTGCTGCAAAAAGATGCCTTAAATAAGCCTTAGAATATTCGGTGTCTACAAAAGTGATGCCCATTTCGTCTATTGGCGAAAAATCGGCTTCCCATTTTTTGTTTTTAATGTTTATAGTACCGTTTGCGGTGAACAGCATACCGTTACGTGCATTACGGGTAGGCATAACACAGTCAAACATATCAATTCCTAAAGCTATATTTTCCAATATGTTAATAGGTGTGCCCACCCCCATAAGGTAACGCGGCTTATCTTCGGGTAGTATATTACATACAACTTCGCTCATAGCATACATTTCTTCTGCCGGTTCACCTACTGACAACCCTCCAATTGCATTACCCACGGCTCCTGAATTTGCAATATATTCTGCCGACTGTGCCCTTAGATCTTTATAAGTGCTACCCTGAACGATGGGAAAAAATGCCTGATCGTAACCATATTTTAAGGGAACTTTATCCAAATGTGCTATGCACCTGTCCAGCCAGCGATGCGTCATGTGCATAGAACGTTTAGCATAACGGTAGTCACACGGATATGGAGTGCATTCGTCAAACGCCATGATGATATCCGCCCCTATAGTTCGCTGAATTTCCATAACGCTTTCAGGTGAAAAGAAATGGTAAGATCCGTCTATATGCGATTTGAATTTAACTCCTTCTTCCTTTATTTTCCTGTTTCCTGAAAGTGAATATACCTGATAGCCTCCGCTATCAGTAAGTATGTTCCTGTCCCAGTTCATAAATTTATGAAGGCCGCCTGCCTTTTCTATAATATCGGTTTGCGGACGAAGGTAAAGGTGATAGGTGTTCCCTAAAATAATATCCGGATTTATATCATCCTTAAGCTCGCGCTGGTGTACCCCTTTTACGGTTGCCACAGTACCCACAGGCATAAATATAGGAGTCTCAATCGGGCCGTGGTCGGTAGTTATAACACCTGCCCTGGCTTTAGACTGAGGGTCTTTTGTAACTAAATCAAATTTCATATTCCGTTTTTACAAGGCGCAAAGATAATCAATAGAAGTGAGAATTCAGTATAGAGAATTGAGATGGAAAACGGTTGATAATCATCTGAAAAACTAAATCTGCAAAACGGCTGCAAAAATTAAAACTATTATTTTTTTTGCAGCTACCAAATCATCGTAAGCACAGTCTTAATT
>CAMPIZ010000099.1 GCA_946886675.1 uncultured Flavobacterium sp. | reverse complement strand
CCATAACATTACACATGAAAAAAAGCATTATATACATTTTTTCAGCATTATTTTTTAATTTATCATTTTTTGCGCAGGACAGCTTTAAGATAAATAATGCTTTTACGGGAAAAGTAAAACAGTACTCCCGGTCAGACTTTAATGCCGACCCACAATTCTGGACTGTGTGTGAGGATAAAAATGGGGTTATCTTTTTTGGTAATAATGATGGAGTAGTAATTTTTGATGGCGAACACTGGCAAAAAATAAATCTACCCAATAACTCATCAGTGCGCAGCCTGCTTTCAACCTCCGGAAATACTGTTTATGCAGGCGGTTATAACGAGATAGGCACTATACAAAAAGACAGCAATGGCCGTTATTTTTATAAATCATTAATTGAAGATCTCCAGCTGGAAGGCAAAAACATTGAAAACATTTGGCAGATACATTCCTTAAAAGGTAAAGTGCTGTGCAGGGCCTTTAATGAATTAATCATAATAACCGGAAAAACTGCTACACACATACCTGCTTCCAATTCTTTTATATATTCTAATCTTGTTGGTAACGATTATTTTATACAGGATATTAATCACGGTATTTTAAAGCTTGACAGCAAAGGCCGAGAACTGATACCTGTTTTTGATGCCACAGAAATAAATAATGAAGAAATATCGGGTATCCTCACGGCTGCTGCAGGAAAAATAATAGTTGTAACAAAATCAGGTAATATATATAAAGGCGATCCGCTTACAGGGAAATTGCAGTTGCTTAATAATGTATTTACAAACCTGCCAAAAGACCAGGTTATCACAGCGATACGGTACACAAACGAAACCCTGTTTTTAGGAACCCTAAGCTCTAAGATTATTGTAGTAAATAATAAAGGTGAGGTGCTCAAAACACCTGCAGTCTTTCAAAATCTGCAGGACGCGGTAATCCATCAGCTTTTTAAAACTTCCGGCAATAATGTATGGGTGATGCAAAACAACGGCCTGGCATTTATTGATTTTAAGTCACCCTATACTTACCTTTTCAATAAGGCCTCAGTTTATGACGCCCTTATTCATAAGGGCATATATTATCTTGCAACAAACCAGGGGATCTATTATTCTGTACAAAGTTCCTCCTCTATGGCGCTGGAATTTAAAAAAGTTCCCAACCTGCACGGACAGGCCTGGTCTGTTCAGCTCCTTGAAGGCGAAGTTATAGCCGCACATGATAACGGTCTGTTTAAAATTGACCATGGGCAAGCAGTTAGGATAGGAAATGTTTCCGGTTTTTGGAAAGTTACACCTGTAAAAAATAAATCAGGTCATTATCTTGCCTCTCATTACAACGGCATCTACCTGCTGGAGAAGGAAGGAGACGAATGGATCCTGCACAATAAAATAAGCGGTTTTGATGAATCTTCAAGGGATATAATGGCTTCTGATGAAGCGGATACTTATTGGGTTTGCCATGGCTACAAAGGTGTGTTCAGGATAAGAATAAACCCTTCTTATACCAGAGTAAATTCAGTTGATCACTTTACTAATAAAAATGGACTGGGCTCATCCTTTAATGTAAATGTTACTAAGTGGAAAGGAGAAATTGTATTTACCACCAATACCGGAATATACACTTATAACAGTTCCCAAAACAGGTTTTTACCACATAAAAGGCTCAACTCTATATTAGACAGTAGTCAAAACACCCGAAAACTTATAGAATATGGAGATAAAACATGGTTTGTTCAGGACGATGAGGCAGGCTATTTTTATACCAATGAAAAAACTCCCATCCTGCACAAAGACCTTTTCCTTAACCTTAAAGGCAGCTTTAACCGGGGTATGGAGTGCATTGTAAGTCTTAATGCCAAATCGATATTGTTTGGCACCACAACGGGCCTTTATCTTTATAATTTAGGGAACAATACAAATAGTAAGGGTGTGTATACAGCGATTACACAGATTTCATATTCAAAAGACCAGAAACTTGAACTGCTCCCGCTTACAGATACCCAAACTGAACCGGCTGCACTTCCTAACCAGACCGATATACTCCGTTTTGAATTTGCGGCTCCCAAAATGACCCATGGCACGGAGATACAATACAGCTATATGCTTGAAAATGTGGACAAAAACTGGTCCGCATGGCAAAATATAGCTTACAAAGAGTATACACACTTAAGGCCGGGCAGTTATATATTTAAAGTTAAAAGCCGTAATACTGCAGGGCTTGTGGGACAAGAAGCGGTTTACAATTTTACTATCCTCGCAAAATGGTACCAAACGACGCTTGCCTATGCTTTATACATTATTGCGGCACTTATATTACTATATATCCTTATACGCTACATCAGCAATCGTATTGACAAGGAACACCAGAAAACAAAAGCTGAGGCACAAAAAACCAAAAAGCTATTGGAGCTTGAGCTGGAGCAGTTAAAACTACAGCGTGACAAGGAAAAAATTACGCTTGATAAAATCCACCTTGAAGAAGACGTAATCAATAAAAGCAAGGAGCTGGCAAACTACACAATGCTGCTTGCGAGCAAAAAGGATATTTTCGCTGAAATTACCGACGATCTTAAGCAGTTAAAAGAGAGTGTTAAAAATGAGGATTCTCGTAAAAAGATACTGGAGATGTTCCAAAAGCTTAACCAGCACAAAATAGGTGAAGAATACATGGAGGTGTTTGATGTGAACTTTGAAAAAGTACATCATAATTTCTTTGAAAAGCTCAAGGAAATAAACCCAACGCTTACAAAGAGAGAATTAAGGCTGTGTGCTTTTGTAAAAATGGATCTTACAAACAAAGAAATTTCGCCACTATTGAATATTTCATTGCGTGGCGTGGAAAATGCACGATACAGGGTTAGAAAAAAGCTCAACGTAAACCATGAGGACAACTTTGTTTCTTTCCTGGAGGGAATTGCCAGAGAAGCAGAACAACAGGAACAGGAATGAAAAAAGGCACGCTGAGCGTGCCTTTTTTATATAGAGTATATAATTTCTTATTTAATACTTGCAACTAGATATTCCCTGTTCATACGGGCAATGTTTTCAAGGGAGATACCTTTAGGGCATTCTACTTCACATGCACCGGTGTTGGTACAGTTACCAAACCCTTCTTCATCCATTTGCCTTACCATGTTAAGTACACGCTGTGTTGCTTCCACTTTTCCTTGCGGAAGTAATGCATACTGGGATACTTTAGCACCAACAAACAGCATAGCAGAACCATTTTTACAACTTGCCACACAAGCACCACAACCTATACAAGCAGCAGCTTCAAACGATCTGTCTGCATCAGGTTTCGGCACAGGGATAGCATTAGCATCCATAGTACGGCCCGAGGTGTTTACAGAAACGAATCCTCCTGCCTGCTGTATCCTGTCAAAAGAGCTACGGTCTACAACAAGGTCTTTAATTACTGGGAAGGCTTTAGATCTCCATGGTTCTACATAAATAGTATCACCATTTTTAAAAGACCTCATGTGCAGCTGACACGTTGTAATTTTAGTATCAGGGCCATGTGCCCTACCGTTAATGTAAAGCGAGCACATACCACAAATACCTTCGCGGCAGTCATGGTCAAACGCAACAGGAGCTTTCCTTTCGTTAACAAGCTGCTCATTTAGCTGGTCAAGCATTTCAAGGAAAGAACTGTCTGTAGAAACATTATCAAGCTTGTAAGTTTCAATCTGTCCTTTTGATTTGGCATCTTTCTGACGCCAGATTTTAAGGGTTATATTTATATATTTTGAAGCCATTTCTCTAAAATTTTATTTGTAATTCCTTGCTGCTATCTTAATGTACTCGTAGTTAAGCTCTTCCTTATGCAGCGTTTCGCTTTTGATATCATCTCCCTGGTACTCCCATGCACCCACAAAAGAGAAGTTTTCATCATCACGAAGGGTTTCACCTTCTGCATCCTGATATTCTTCCCTAAAGTGGCCTCCGGCCGATTCTTTACGCTGTAAAGCGTCCATAGCCATTAGCTGTCCAAGTTCCATAAAGTCGGCAACACGAAGCGCTTTTTCAAGCTCTGTATTAAGCTCATCTGCAGCTCCCGGTACAAATACATCATTATGGAATTCCCTTTTTAACTCATCAATTTCACGGATAGCTTCCTGTAGTCCCTGCTCGTTACGGGCCATACCTACTTTATTCCACATAATGTTACCAAGTTTCTTGTGGAAATGGTCTACAGACCTAGTACCATTGTTATTGATGAATTTTTCAATCTGATTCCTTACATTGTTTTCTGCCTCGGCAAACTCCGGTAAGTCAGTTGAAATTTTACCTGTACGGATATCACCCGCAAGGTAATCTGAAACAGTATAAGGAAGTACAAAATAACCATCAGCAAGTCCCTGCATCAAAGCAGAAGCTCCAAGCCTGTTAGCTCCGTGGTCTGAGAAGTTAGCCTCCCCGGCAACGAAACATCCTGGTATTGTACTTTGTAAGTTATAATCAACCCAAACACCACCCATAGTATAGTGAACAGCCGGGTAAATTTTCATTGGTGTTTCATAAGGATTCTCATCCGTAATTTTCTGGTACATCTGGAAAAGGTTACCATATTTTTCCTCAATCCATGCTTTACCAAGCTTAATTACTTCTTCATCTGTAGGCTCATGATTACCCTGAGCATAAGCTGCCTGCTTACCTTTACTGATGATCTCTGAAGAGAAATCAAGGTAAACACCTTCATTTGTATCGTTAGCCTCAATTCCGTAGCCAGCATCACAACGCTCTTTTGCAGCCCTTGAAGCCACGTCACGCGGTACAAGGTTACCAAAAGCAGGATACCTTCTTTCAAGGTAGTAATCCCTGTCTTCTTCTGCAATTTGGGTTGGTTTCAGTTTACCGGCACGTATAGCTTCGGCGTCTTCTTTCTTTTTAGGCACCCATATACGGCCTGAGTTACGCAGAGATTCAGACATCAGCGTAAGCTTAGACTGGTTTGTTCCGTGTACCGGGATACAGGTAGGGTGAATTTGCACATAACAAGGGTTAGCAAAGTAAGCTCCTTTTTTATGTATTTTCCAGGCAGCTGTTACGTTACTTCCCATAGCATTTGTAGATAGGAAGTAAACATTACCATAACCACCGGAAGCGATAATTACTGCGTGTGCAGAATGCCTTTCTATTTCACCTGTAATAAGGTTACGGGCAATAATTCCACGTGCTTTACCATCTACCTTAACAATATCAAGCATTTCGTGGCGGTTGTACATTTGTACACGGCCAAGGCCTATTTGCCTTGAAAGTGCAGAATAAGCACCTAATAAAAGCTGCTGGCCTGTTTGTCCTGCCGCATAAAAAGTACGCTGTACCTGCACACCGCCAAATGAACGGTTATCAAGAAGTCCGCCATAGTCACGCGCAAAAGGAACTCCCTGAGCCACACACTGGTCTATAATATTACCGGAAACCTCAGCAAGACGGTGAACGTTTGCCTCACGCGCCCTGTAATCTCCTCCTTTTATTGTATCATAAAACAGCCTGTATATACTGTCTCCATCGTTTTGATAATTTTTTGCTGCGTTAATACCTCCCTGTGCTGCAATAGAGTGCGCACGGCGTGGGGAATCCTGAAAACAAAATGCTTTTACATTATATCCCATTTCGCCAAGTGAGGCAGCAGCAGAAGCTCCTGCAAGGCCCGTACCTACAACAATTACATCAATCTTTGGCCTGTTGTTTGGGGCTACCAGCCTTAAATGGTCTTTATATTTAGTCCATTTTTCTGATATGTCCCCTGCTGGTATTTTAGAATCTAACTTCATAATTATTGACGTTGATTATTTTAGAAAGAAATGAATATATACAGGTATAGTGGCAAATAGTAAAGGAACTACAATAGCAAACGCATACCCGAAATTTTTAATGATCATGTTATATTTTGGATTGTTCCATCCCATAGACTGGAATGCACTGCCAAAACCGTGGTAAAGGTGAAAGCCTAAAACTAACATTGATACAACATATAAGATTGTAGCTATAAGACCCCATTTTTCATCTTTAAAGAAATCTACCGTTATTTTATAAAGGTCTTTGTAGGCTTCGTTTATTTTAACTCCGGCCTGAGCATCATAAATCTCTGTCCTGTTCTTTATAACAGCAGCTCCGCTTTCCACCTGTGCTACCGGGAAATATCCTTTATCAGTAGTCATGTAGAATTCCTGCTCCATACCACCTGCATTAATAGATATGGTTTGAAGCGGCATGTTTTCATCAAAGTGCATCTTTGCCCAAAAACTGTACATGTGCGTTACAATAAATACCAGTATAATAGTACCTAAAACCGCCATGTTCCTGGAAGCCCATATAGTATTTTTCTGTGGCTTGTTCATTACATACTTTACCGGCCTTGCTTTTTGGTTTTGTACTGTAAGCACAATACCATCTATGGCGTGAAAAATTATAGAGATGTAAGTAAGGTAAGAT
>CAMPIZ010000098.1 GCA_946886675.1 uncultured Flavobacterium sp. | reverse complement strand
GGATTATACCCTCAGCAGTATGTCTTTAAATATCCAAAGGCAGGAGAGAATAACTCGGTAGTTTCACTTCATGTTTATGATGTAAAAAACAATTCTACAAAAAAAGTTGACCTTAACAGCTTTAGTTCTTATTATATTCCAAGAATTAAATGGACCACTGAAGCGCAAACGCTTAGCGTGCAGCTTATGAACAGGCATCAGAATAATCTTGATCTTATTTTTGTAGATGCCACTTCAGGTAATGCATCACTTGTGCTTAATGAAAAAGACGAGGCTTATATTGATATAACAGATAACCTTACTTTTCTAAACGATAACAGTTTTATATGGACCAGTGAAAAAGATGGTTACAACCATATTTACCATTATAATAAAAATGGTAAGCTTATCAATCAGGTAACAAAAGGAAACTGGGAAGTAACAGCTTATTACGGTTTTGATAAAAAGACCGGGAACGTTTTTTACCAGTCAGTCGAAAATGGTTCTATCAACAGGGATGTGTACAGGATTTCGATAAATTGTAAGAACAAAACGAGACTTACTCCAAAAACAGGAACAAACGAAGCTACTTTCAGTCCGAATTTTGAATACTTTATCAACTCGTTTTCGAGCGCTTCAGAGCCAACTTCTTATGCGCTTTGTAATGCTAAGAATGGACAGGAGGTTAAGCAGATTGTAAACAATAATGCCTTAAAAAATAAACTGGCTAATTACAATTTGCCACAAAAAGAATTTATGGTTTTAAAAACCGATAAAGGACACGAGCTTAATGCCTGGATCATAAAGCCTTCAGATTTTGATCCTAATAAAAAATATCCGCTTTTTATGTACCAATACAGCGGCCCGGGTTCACAGGAAGTAGCCAACACATGGAACACTATTAACGATTACTGGTTTATGATGCTGGCACAGCAGGGTTACATTGTAGCCTGTGTAGATGGGCGCGGTACCGGTTTTAAGGGTGCTAAATTTAAAAAGGTAACTTATAAGGAACTGGGCAAATATGAACTGGAAGACCAGATTGATGCCGCAAAAGTAATGGGTAATTACAGTTATGTTGATGCATCCCGCATCGGTATTTTTGGTTGGAGCTATGGAGGTTTTATGTCTTCTAACTGTATTCTTAAAGGTAATGATGTATTTAAAATGGCTATAGCGGTTGCTCCGGTAACAAACTGGCGCTTTTATGATACCGTATATACTGAAAGGTATATGCAGACACCACAGGAAAACGCATCGGGCTATGATGATAATTCGCCTATAAACCACGTAGACAAACTTAAAGGTTCTTACCTGCTTATACATGGTTCTGCTGATGACAACGTACACCTGCAAAACACCATGCTTATGGTAGAGGCGCTGGTACAGGCTAATAAACAATTTGACTGGGCTATTTATCCTGACAAGAACCACGGTATTTATGGTGGCGCAACAAGACTGCAGCTTTATACAAAAATGACCAACTTTATTAAAGAGAAACTATAATATGACAACATTGCTAGAGAAACAACCTCACCAAAAAGAGCTTTTCGGACATCCGGTTGGGCTATTTATTTTGTTTTTAACCGAGATGTGGGAGCGTTACTCCTATTACGGTATGCGGGCTCTTTTAACACTTTACATGGCTGAAGAAGCTATGGGAGATAATCCTGGTTTGGGTTGGTCTAATTCACGGGCTTTAATGCTTTATGGATGGTATACTATGCTGGTATATGTTATGTCTATTCCGGGCGGTATGATTGCCGATCGTTATATTGGACAGAAGAAATCAGTACTGGTAGGAGCCATTATATTGGTTTTTGGTCATGGTGTTCTGGCTGTTGAACAGGACTGGGCTTTTTACACGGGGCTCGGACTTATAGTACTCGGAGTTGGAATGCTTAAACCAAATATATCTACTATGGTAGGAGGTTTGTATGGAGAGAATGATATACGTCGGGACAAAGGATTCAGTATATTTTATATAGGAATTAATACGGGCTCTTTCCTGGCAACACTGTCTGTAGGGTTTGTTGGTGAAGTTTACGGATGGCATTACGGATTTGGAATGGCCGGTATATGTATGCTGCTTGGATTGGTTATTTACTTGTGGGGGCAAAAATTCCTGATTCATGTTGGTAATGCTCCAACCCAGGAAGAGAAGAAAAGCGAAATACCTTTAAGTACTTTTTATATTCAGCTATTAAAATCACCTAAACACTTACTAATTGTATTGCTTTTACTGGCTTTTTCATTATATGCCGGATTTAGTTTTGAAGGTATTGATAATTGGGCTTATGGCGCATTGTTTGTTTTCCTTTCCCTTGTAATTGGGCTTGTAATGATGATTTATAAAGATCTTACTACACAGGTGATGAAGGACCGTTTCTTAGTTATACTGCTCTCTTTTGCACTGGTAATAGTTTTTTGGGGAGCTTTTGAACAGGCAGGCGGATTAATGAGTCTTTATACCGAGCAAAAAACTGACAGGGACTTTTTTGGCCTCTTTAGTATACCGGCTACGGCTTTTCAAAGTCTTAATGCAGGTTTTATCATGATATTTGCTGTTGTTATAGCAAATTTCTGGGCAAAAAGAAAGCTAAAAGGTAAAGAGGCATCGTCTTTATTTAAAATGGCAATCGGTACTATTATCATGGGGCTTGGTTTTGTGTTTATGGTTTTTGCTTCAATGCAATATGAGGCAGTTGGGAAATCGGCAATGTATTGGTTAGTACTGGCTTACTTTTTTCATACTGTGGGTGAGCTTTGTTCTTCTCCGGTATCGCTTTCTTTTGTAACAAAACTTGCTCCTGCAAAATATGCATCATTAATGATGGGACTTTATTTTGCATCAACAGGGCTTGGTAATAAAGTTGCGGGAATTGTAGGCGAAAATGCATCTAAGTTTGGTGAATTAACTATTTTTACCGGAATTTTAATTTTTACGGTGGCTTTTGGTCTTTTGGTTATCGCTTTATTAAAACCTTTAAAGAGACTTACACACGGAGTTGAAGACAACGAAACCGTGATTACAGAAAATACTATTGAAACAACTACATAATTAATTTTAATGGAGACGACAACAAAGAATGACTTTTTTAACACGAATGTATTAGGACATCCAGCGGGACTATTTGTATTATTCTTTACTGAAATGTGGGAACGTTTTTCCTATTATGGTATGCGTGCCTTATTAGTAATGTTTTTAACTGCCTCGGTAATGGGGGATCATCCGGGATGGGGATGGCCACAGGAACATGCTTTTGCTTTGTTTGGTTCTTATACTGCTTTAGTTTACCTGTCTACTATGTTAGGAGGATATTTTGCAGATAAATTAATAGGTTACAGGTGGGCTGTAGTTGTAGGTGCCTTTTTAATGACATTGGGGCATGCCAGTATGGCTGTTGAAACACCTTTCTTTATATATTTAGGTTTGACCTTGCTTGTTTTTGGTACAGGTTTTTTTAAGCCGAATATGACTTCGATAATTTCAGAAATGTACAAAGACAGACCTGAGAAAAAAGATGGGGCTTATACTATATTTTATATGGGTGTTAATGCAGGTGCTTTCTTCGGAATCTTACTATGTGGTTATCTGGGAGAAAAAGTTGGCTGGAGTATAGGATTTGGATTAGCAGGTATTTTTATGCTTTTTGGACTTCTTCAATTCTATTTTTCTCAAAATATATTTGGTGATATTGGTCTTAAGCCTAAAATGGCTGATGACGTAGCATTAGCTAATTCAGATGCATCTGAAATTAATACTAATGTTATTGATAAGAAAGAGATTAATAATATTAATAACGATAAAAGAGTACCTTTCACAGGCTGGCAGTTAGCTGTAATTGCGATTTGTAGTATATTAGGTCTTGTTTGGGTAATTAATGATCCTGTATCCAAAATTTCTGAAGGGTCGGTAAACTTCCTAAGTATTGGAGGATACGATTTATCTAATTTTGCTGTTCTTACCGCTTTAGGGTTATTCTTTATTTTATTGGCTTATAGGTTAAGTCAATACTCCTTTATTACACGTCAAAAACTTCTTGCGGTGACATTTTTTGCTGCGCTAACTTTTTGCTTTTTTGTGGTGTTTGAACAAGCACCGGGAACATTAACTATTTTTGCAAGAGATTATACTGATCGTATATTAACTGGTGGAGCGAGTCTAACTTTCTTAATTGTTAATACACTTATTGCAGTAGTGCCTTTGGCGATTATAACATGGGTGTTGTTTAAATTATTTAAACAAACATTTAAAAACTATGCAATTGCAAACATTTTTTTAAGCTTAAGCTTTGTTATCATCTGGATAATAACAATATGGATGCTTACAAAAGATTTTTATTCTGCAGGGTATTTACACCTTTCTGATAGTACTTTAGAAATGCTTAAAATAGATAAGATTACTGAAAAACTTACAGAAATACCAGCTACATGGTTCAATGTATTAAACTCATTGTTTATTATAACATTAGCACCATTATTCTCTAAATGGTGGGAAAGTAAATTTAATCCTTCTGCTAATGCCAAGTTTGGTATTGGTATGATATTATTAGGATTAGGAATGGGCTTCATTGCTTATGGAGGTAGAAATATTGCGCCAGGTGCAGATTCGGCTTCTGTTGGAATGTATTGGTTAATTTTTGTATATCTGTTCCATACCATGGGAGAACTTTGTATTTCTCCGGTAGGTTTATCCTATGTAAGTAAACTTGTGCCGGGCAGAATGATAGCATTTATGTTTGGAGTTTGGTATTTAGCTATTGCAATTGCAAATAAAGTTGCTGGTATAATCGGAGAGAATTCAACTGAGATTGCTAATGAAAAAGGTATTGGTACATTCTTTATGATAATAATGATATTAGCTATTGCAGTTGGTGTTGTTGCTATTTTACTTAATAAGCCTATTAAAAAGCTAATGCACGGAGTTAAATAATTTTCGGCATTGTTTTTGAAAAAAACCAACTGTAAAATATACAAATATGAAAAAATTACTTTTAGCCCTGTTTTTAGCCTTAGGCTCTGTAGCAGTACAGGCACAGGAAATAAAATGGATGACTATGGACGAAGCTCTGGCTGCACAAAAGAAAAAAGCCAGGCCTATTTTTATGGATGTTTATACAGACTGGTGCGGGCCATGCAAAATGCTTGATAAAAATACTTTTCATGACAAGGCGGTAGCTGATTATATTAATGAAAATTATTATGCCGTGAAGTTTAATGCAGAAGGCAGGGAAGAGATAAATTATAAAGGAACCAAATATTCTAACCCTAACTATGTTGAGGGAAGAAAAGGCAGGAATGCGGTTCATGAGTTTGCTTACCTGCTTAAGGTTAGAGCATACCCTTCTATGATTGTATTTGACTCAAAAGGCGAACTAAAAGCTCCTATAGTGGGATATCATACCCCCGAACAGTTGCTTACAGCCCTTAAGGCTAAATAATCCGGTTGCATATAGGGAATAATTTAGAAATGAAAAAATTATTGCTTATACTTTTTATAGCTGTTGGTTCTGTTTCTGTAAATGCGCAGGAACTGGAGTGGCATACAGATTTTGATAAGGCCATGAAGCTTTCTGAAGAAAGCAAAAAGCCTTTACTGCTGTTCTTTACAGGAAGCGACTGGTGCGGCTGGTGTATAAGACTTCAGAAAGAAGTGCTTAAAACATCTGAGTTTGCTGCATGGGCAAAAGATAATGTAATCCTTGTAGAACTCGATTTTCCTAAAAGGACTGCCCAGCCTGATGCGCTTAAACAGCAAAATGCTTCTTTGGCACGATCTTTACGGGTTCAGGGCTATCCTACAGTTTGGTTTGTGCAGGTAGGTAAGGGTGAAGAAGGTAAACCGCTGTTACATGCATTGGGTAAAACAGGGTATGTTGCAGGAGGGCCGTCTGCCTGGCTTGAAGGAGCCAACACCATAATAGGCAATACAAAAAAATAAAAATTATTTTATACTGTAATATCCCTTTTCATCAGTTGCATGAAAAGGGATATTGTATTTTTTACAGGTAGCTTTCCAGCGGCTTATTAAATATTTATAATTAGAACCATCAGCAACTACTACTTTCGGCTCTAAGGCTGTTATCACTTCTTCAAAATTTATTTTTGGAGATTGTGTTACTATAAGAAGCTGAGGTTTTATACCTGTGCTATATATGCCTGTACTATCCATAATAAAGATATATTTTTCATTATGCCACAATATATTGGTAAGCGGTTTTGTATGGATATAAGGGTTGAAGTTATCTTTACGGTAAGCTAAAATATCTTTATTATCTCCTGTATTTTTTTCATTGGTTATAACAGTAAGGTTTGTTTTGTGCTTTATTGCTATAACACTGCTTTTATAATTATGAAAAATTACCAGTTCTTCGTTGTTTAATTTTACAGTTTTTATAGAGAGGTATGCTGTTTGAAAAATAAGTATGCCTGCTAATAC
>CAMPIZ010000097.1 GCA_946886675.1 uncultured Flavobacterium sp. | reverse complement strand
CTTTTGCTACTTTTTCTATAGCATTTATTGTAAAGTCAAGATCTTCATAGGTAAGCGCATCGGTTATAAACCATGTTTCATATGCTGATGGCGCTATATACACACCTTCTCTAACCAATCCGTGGAAGAATTTTTTAAAGGTTTCATTATCTCCTGCAGAAGCCGATTTAAAATCTGTTACGGGAGCGGCATCAAAATGTACAGATATCATAGAACCTTTCCTGTTTATGGTAAAATCCAGTTTTGCATCCTCCAGTTTTTCACGAATTCCCTTTTCCAGATAAGCGGTTTTGTCCTCAAGCCTTTTAAAAATTTCCTTATCATTATTAAGGGCTTTAAGCATTTCCAATCCGGCAGCCATAGCAAGCGGATTACCTGAGAGTGTTCCTGCCTGATATACCGGACCTACAGGAGCGAGATAATTCATTATTTCATTTCGTCCTGCAAAAGCACCTACCGGAAGGCCGCCGCCTATTACTTTACCAAAAGCAACAATATCTGCTTTTATATTAAAAAGCTCCTGCGCGCCACCCTTAGCCAGGCGAAATCCTGTCATAACCTCATCAAAAATCAATAAAGCACCATGAGTATCACACAATTCCCTCAGCCCTTCAAGAAAACCTTCTCCCGGAGGTATACACCCCATATTCCCGGCAACGGGCTCTATAATAATAGCAGCAATCTCATTTTTATTGGCTTCAAAAAGCTCCTTTACATTGGCAAGGTCATTATATTTTGCAAGTAAGGTGTCTTTTGCTGTACCCTGTGTAACACCGGGGCTGTTTGGCGTACCAAAAGTAACTGCACCGCTACCCGCCTGTATAAGGAAAGAATCGCTATGCCCGTGATAGCAGCCGGCAAACTTAATTATCTTGTCACGCCCGGTATAACCCCTGGCAAGCCTTACGGCACTCATACAAGCCTCTGTACCGGAGTTTACAAAACGTATTTTGTCTATATTGGGCACCATACTTACAGCAAGTGCCGCAATTTCGGTCTCTAATGCTGTAGGCATCCCGAATGAAGTGCCTTTTTTAGCTTTTTCGATAACAGCGTTTACAACCGCTTCATAAGCATGCCCCAATATCATCGGCCCCCATGAATTGATATAATCTATCAGGCGGTTTCCGTCTTCGTCATATAGGTAAGCTCCCTTGGCTTCCTTAACAAAAACAGGGGTACCTCCTACTGCTTTAAACGCACGAACGGGCGAGTTTACACCGCCCGGAATCACTTTCTCAGCTTCAGCAAAAAGCTGGCTGCTTCTTTGATATAACATGTTTTTATTTTACTTTTAATATCTGCCCTATTGAAATAGCATTACTGTTAAGGCCGTTTATTTTCATAAGTTCATCTACGGTCAGGTTATGTTTTTTAGAAATAGAATACAATGTATCGCCCTGCACCACAGTATAAGTACCTCTTTCTCCTGCTGCTATACCAGACGCAACCGCAATAGGAGTCTGGCTCTCAATTCTTGGCTCAGGCTTATAAGACCTCCCTAAAACCTCAGCATCATAGCCATCAAGATCATAGCGTTCAATAAGGCTTATAAGTTTATCAGGATATTTTGGATCGGTTGCATAACCTGCTGCTTTAAGCCCATGCGCCCAGCCTTTATAATCGTCTTTGTCCAGTTTAAATAACGAAGCATACCTGCCTCTTGAAGTAAGAAAAAGGGAGTGGTCGTTATAAGAATCGGCCGGATCGTCATATTTCCTGAAACATTCACCTTTTGCATCATCGTCATGGTACACCTTTTCACCTTCCCATCCTGTGTGGCATTTAATGCCAAAATGATTGTTGGCATTTATGCAGAGTGTACCCCTTCCCGCTCCGGATTCAAGGATTCCCTGAGCCAGGGTAATACTTGCAGGAACTCCATGATTCCTCATATTATCCTTTGCTGTTTCTTTATACTGGTTTATGTAAGCCTTTACCACATCAGTATAAACTGTTGTTTTTGATGTAGCCTCAAGGGTTTCAGAATCACGTTTTTTTGAATTAGAAACTGTTGCTGTTCTTGCATCGTTTCTTTTCCTGTTTTTGGCTTTTCTTTCGGTTTTAGCCCTGTTTTTTGCAGTTGCGTTTTTAGACGTCTGTATCTTCGATCTTGATGAGCCGCAGCTTACCAAAAAGCTAAGTAAAACGAAAACTAAAATCTTTTTTATCATTTGCATTTGTGTTTTATTGCAGGTAATCCCTTTTTTATGAGTTTTGCATTCATTCCTTCTACGCCCTGCAGGCCTCCGGTATGAATAAACAAAATATCCGAATCCTGCGGAAAGTATCCTTTATCTATCAAATCTATAACGCCTAAAACAGCTTTTCCAGTATACACAGGATCTAAGGGTATACCTGTTTTATCATAAAAATCATTTATAAAACTGATAAGCTCCGCTGTAACCCTTGCATAGCCACCAAAATGATAATCATTAATAAGGCACCAGTTATCCTGCAATGCAAATTTATGAATATCATCCGATAAATCAGCCTTTAAAGCAGGAAAACCCAGTACTTTCTGTTCTTTTTTAGCACTGTTTATTATTCCGGATATTGTACCTCCCGTACCTACAGCACAGGCTATGTGGGTATACTTTTCATCAACTGCAGTCAGTATCTCTGTACATCCTTTTACAGCAAGGTTATTTGTACCACCTTCGGGCACTAAATAAAAATCACCAAACTTTTGCTTTAATTTAGTTATAAAGTCATTTTCAGTCTTTTGCCGGTAATCTTCACGAGATACAAAATAAAACTCCATGCCACACTGCAAAGCAAAATTAAGCGTAGGGTTTTCCTGTACCTTATCCTTTAGTTCATCTCCTCTTATAACCCCAATTGTTTTAAAACCATACTCCTTTCCAGCTGCCGCAGTAGCTGCAATATGATTAGAATATGCTCCGCCAAAGGTTAGCAAACAAGCTTTTCCGTCACTTTTAGCCTGCAGTATATTGTATTTAAGTTTCCTGAACTTATTGCCCGATATAAACGGATGCAGCTTGTCCTCCCTTTTAATGGTAAGCTTAATGTTATTTAGGAAACTGATATTTACTTGCTGATTCATGCTGTTACAAATTAACGGTAAATTCGTCTTACAACATAGATTATGATGTTAAACCCTGCACGATATCGCGTGCCTTAATTTTTTTGTAACTTTGGGAGATTATTCTATACTCGAAAAGATGGAGTTTGATAAATATAAAAACAGCCCGCTGATTGCACAAATTTCTTTCCACAGGGTTTTGGAAAAACTGGAGGAAATTGCAGAATCTGATGTTGATTACAGGTCAGATTATGCCAAAGCGCTGTTAAGGCATGCAGAGCCTTTTCCTGAGTTACGCGAAGGGATAACCGACTTTTCGTTGCTTGAAAAGCATGAAAAATTAATAAAAAATCTGCTTGCCGACCTGTTTCCCACAGCACTTACCCATAACGAAATTAAAGCGGCAACTATTCCGTTTTTCAATATAACCTTTAATCACACCGAGCGATTTAAAAAGATTATTAAAAACGCTGGCGAGGATTTTGGCATACAGATACGTAATTTTGATGATCATCAGTTCTATGTATTTTGCTGCTGTCTTATACTAAATGCCCATTACGGACAGAATTTTGATTTCAGCAGGCCTTTATTTTATGATATACCGGATGCTGAAGGTATTATGAAGCATTACCGCATCTTGATTAATGCCGATTTTCTCGAGATAATACCTACTGATAAAGCCATAGCTTTAACACAGGAGGATATAGACCTGCTGATGGATAACTATGATAATCTTGATTTGTGGAAAGAAAAATTTCCTGTTCACAGCTGGATATCCAAAGGGTTTGGTATAGTATCGCTTTTTGATGCCACAGTAGAAAGCGCTATTTCTAACCTTAAGACTAATCTGCTGGTACCTGATGATTTTAAAGAACTGAAAAAGGCCAATATTGAAACCATTTTCAGGTCGCTTTATAAGATAACAGATCTTAGGATTGGCTTTACAGAAGTTAACCTGGAAGATAACCAGTTTCGCACTGCCCCTTTTGAAGACATAAAAAGCTACATACTGGGCAGTTGTAACGAAATGAGCTGCAACAGTATGTTTTGTGATGAAACATTACAAGCCATGCTGAGAGATAAAAAGCAGTTTATCATTTCGGATGTGGAGCGCTATAAAAACCAGAACCCGCAGGATACTCAAATTGCAGACCATTTGCTTTCTGAAGGTATAAAAAGCTGTATCATTACCCCTATCATTAAAAACGACAGGCTTTTAGGTTTTATAGAGCTGGTATCTTCAAGGCCAAATGAGCTTAACAGTATAAATGCCATCAAGCTGTCTTACATACTGCCATTCCTTACTGATACACTAGAGCGATATTATTCTGAACTTCAAAATGAGGTTGACGCTATTATACAAAAAGAATACACTGCCATACACCACAGCGTTTACTGGAAGTTTAGGGAAGAGGCAATGGCACATATTAAAGCCAACAATAACCCTGACCTGGCATACAAGGAAATTATTTTTAAAGAGGTATACCCGCTGTATGGGCAAATAGATATTAAAGGTTCTTCTACAGCACGAAACGAATCTACCGAAAAAGACCTTTTAAGGCAAACTGAACGCCTGCACTCTTTATTTAGGTTTATATACCAGAAAGAAAAACTTCCGCTTATAGAGCAGCATATCTATGAGCTGGAAAAAATGATGGAACAGCTTAAAAAAGAGCTAAAGGCAGACACCGAAGCTACCGTTCAGGGTTATATAATTACAGAAGTGCACCCGCTATTACAGCATTTTGATACAACAAACAGCGAAGTACATGAAAGGATAAGCGAGTATTTTGAAACTCTGGACAGCAAAGTAAAAATGGTTTATGAAAATCGAAAGGACTTTGATGAAGCCCTCTCGGTAATCAATAAAAAAATGGCGGAGGTACTCGACAAAAAGCAGACTGAGGCACAATCATTCTTTCCACATTATTATGAACGCTTTAAAACAGACGGCGTAGAACATAACTTATATATAGGCGCTTCTATATCACCAAAACAGCAGTACAATCCTATCTACCTTAACAATCTTAGGTTATGGCAGCTGCAGGCAATGTGTGAAATGGAAAATGAGTATTACAAGCTGCGTCCATCCCTGCCTTATGATCTTGATGTTACTTCACTTATACTGGTATTTAGTTCGCCCATATCTATAAGGTTCCGGATGGACGAAAAGAGGTTTGATGTAGATGGCACCTACAACGCCCGTTATGAAGTGGTTAAAAAGCGCATAGACAAATCGTTTATAAAAGGCACTCAGGAACGTATTACCGATAAAGGAAAAATCACCATTGTTTATTCTCAAAAACAGGAAGAAGCTGAATACAAACGGTATATTAAATATCTGCAGCATAAAAACATGCTGGGCAATGTTATAGAGAATTTTGAAGTGGAAGACCTGCAGGGTGTAACAGGCCTTAAAGCGCTTAGGGTAGGCATAATATATGACCCTGCCGAAACCGGCGAAACATATAGTTATAACGACCTTCTTAAGGAAATGGCTCCTAAATAATTACATCATTTTAAAAGCATATATAAAAAATCCTACAGAAACTATGATGCCTATCATAAAAATGGTATAGGTAATTCTTAGTAAAGTGTATTTTTTGTTAAGCACCTTACCAAGGAAATAAAGATCCTTAATCATAGAGCCATACAGATAATCCCTGTCCTTCATCATTTCGTTTACTGCCCATTCATATTCCTCAAGCGGCATTTTATAAAAGTTGCCAAAAAAGAGCAGGTTTACTTTTTTATCTTCTATATCCTTACGGGTAAAAGTACCGCTGGTAACTTTTGGCCTTGTGGAAAGGATTGCAAAAATTATACTTATTACCGAAAAAATCATCATTACCAGTGTTGGGGTTACAAGATGTGCATTACTGGGGCTGTCAAGTTTGGGTATAAGCGTGGTTAGGGCTATAGATATTATAATAGCATTTACCGAAAGTAGTATGTTTGCTTTACTGTCGGCTATTTCACTAAGGCGTGTATGATTGTTAAGCGTAACTCTAAACATGGTATCAATACCCCTATCCGGCCTTTCAAGCTTTTCAAGCTTTTTCTTATTTATTTTTTCTTTAGATGTTTTTTTCTCACCACCCTCCTGTTTAGAAATTATTGCCTGCAACTCGGCTATGTTTGCTTCCTTCAGCGGCTGAAGTTTCTGCTGTGCATAATTGGTATAAAAATGATGCTTTTGTATCAGAACGCTTCTGTTAAGTACCGCCCATTCAAGATCGGTAAACTGTTTGTTATGGGTTATTTTCCATTCTGCACGCAGCAGTTCAGAAAGCGCACAGTAATTTTTATCTGAAAAATGAGAGCAGTCGGCATCCTTCATAATGCATTCTGTGAGTGATTGCGGCTCTACACCCAGTTTAGTAACCTTAATAAGGTTTATAATATTGTTAAT
>CAMPIZ010000096.1 GCA_946886675.1 uncultured Flavobacterium sp. | reverse complement strand
AGGATGAAAGGCACCCAGTTGGGTGCCTTATTTCTATATTTCAAGTCTTTTATAAACTATCTTAAGTATTAATCTCAGCAGATAATCTAAAAGGGTTAAACCGGTACTTGATTACATAAACAGACATAAAAACACTGCCCCATAAAGGGGCAGCAGAACATAAACAAAAGCAATCTATGAAGTTTGTGTGTGTTTAAGTATTAATTTTCCTGCCTGTTTATGTATACCCAACCGGTTTTATTTTCGCCATTATTACGTTCTATAGCATAAAAATAAGTTCCTGTTGGTAAGTCTTCACCATTATCAGATTGTCCATGCCATTCATCAGTATAGTCGCCGTTAAAGCTAAATACTTCCTGTCCGTATCGGTTAAATATGGTAAGTCTTCTCACGCCTAAACCTTCAAGGTTAAAGGAATCGTTTATATCATCATTGTTTGGCGATATACCCTTTGGCACAAGGCATCCTGTAGCATCAACCTGAACTGAACCCTCTCCTACACAGCCTTCCGGTGTTGTAATAGTTACAGTATACACTCCTTCATCTTCTATTTCCACAGAAATATCAGAACTGCTGAAACCATTAGGGCCACTCCAGGATATATCAGCCATATAAGGGTCAAAAGAGCCATCCTCAGGTATAACATTAATCATATAAACCATACCCTCACATCCGTGAGAAATATCAAATGCCACGGCGTCTTCATCTTCAGTTACTTCAACACTTTCATTATGCGAACAGTTACCTATTGTTACTGTTACCGTATAAGTCCCATAATCAATGGCTTCGAGTACTGGGCCGTTGCCCGGTATAATTGTTCCATCAAGCATCCATTCATAAGTTGCTTCGGCAGCATCAAAATTATCCGGCATCACTTCTATTATGGCAAGAGATGGGTCGCATACTTCTATAGCATCGCCAAGTGAGAAAGATGGCTGTGGGTTTACAGTTACATTAAAACTGCTTTGGCCTGCACAACCCGGTTCTGTTTCAGACTGCGCATAAATATAAATAACCTGAGATTCTGTTATTGTATCACCTGCAGCAAGCATATCTCCAGAACCATTTTCTCCAGTATAATAATTATTATTTTCACTAAGTGCAGGTAATGTATAGCTATCGCATTCTTCCACATCAGGAAGCTCATCTGCCACGTATTGCGGAGATACAATAAGGCTAAAATTGTATACTACATAACATACTCCGCCTGCAACCTGTACCCTTGTATATATAGTCTGCGGATTGCTTATATTTTCATACGGTGACTCTAAAGCCCCAGTTTGCGTATCCGCATCTTCCTCAGAAAGGTGATAGGTTATAATGTAATCATCCGGATTTGCTCCTGCAAGTATAAGCTCTGTATTCTCTGTCAGGTTAAATGAGGCAGTATCGCCTCCCATACATGCTGTTAAGTCTACAGGTTCCTGTGTAGCTTCTTCAATAGATTCATAGTACTCTACAACTACCGTGTCACTTCCGCCACATGTTGTGGTAAGATAAGTAACCTGTATAGTGTATTCACCTGCTTCCGTTACAGTTATACTGGCACCTGTTTCGCCTTCCATTACTTCACCGTCCTGCAGCCAGGTAATTTCATACAATTCCTCATCAAGGCCACTGTCTATAGTAAATTCTTCCCCTGCACAAAGTGCGTTCCCGTTTTCTACAGTAAGGTCTATGCCTATATCTACGTTACCTATATCAAATTTACCTATAAAAACTCCCGAATCGAGCGCTGTACTCAAATCATCGGCAACTACCATTTTTATATGATAGGTCTGTCCCGGAGTTACATCAGCTTCCGCATACATTATTACCGTATGCCCGTTAAAGTTAACCGGAGCCGTCATAGAGTCTAATCCATTAAATGGGCCATAATATTTGTCGAACAATTCCGGATTCACAGATTCACAGGGAAATTCGTAAGATGGGTCCACATAGGCTTCATCCCTAATTGTTTTTGTTGTAACAGGTACTGTAGAACCCGGTATAACGCCTAAGTTAGTCACTGTACCATCCGGCGCTGTAAGGAAGAAACCAAAAGCATCAGAAGAAAAACACTGTCCTGTTCCGTCATATTCCTCTGAAGCAAATATGAACGGAAATTTAATATGATCTGTTACCGGAACAAAATCAAATTCCAGTATAGAAGCCTGGTTAAGACTCATAAGGAATGGGTTAACACCAGATTCAAGTACATAGTCAAATAATTGATCATCACCTGGCCACCAGTCACCTTCTCCCAAAGAGCCATTACCCATGGTAGTATTATTAGGCCCCATAGCTTGGTCTGCCCTACCTGTTGTTAGCAATATACCTTCCTGCATAGGAAAGTTGGTTGTACCTTTATTAAAGTATGCTATTCCGTTTGACCCCACACCATGATCTATACCAGTACTCCATGTAATATTGGAAACCAGTCCGCAATCAGAATCTACCAGTATATCATTTACTATTTCATCAACCGTATATTCTGTCTGGTCTACAATTATAGAATTCCCTATTGGCGTATAGATACAAATATCAAAACTAGTAATAGAAGTAAGTTCCGGTGTACCGCCATCAACATAAACCTGTATCCAGTAAGTGTCTCCTATGGTAAGCCCGGTAAGCGTACTTCCTCCGGACTCATAGTTACAGGATATCTCAGTCAGGTTATCACAATCAGGCCCTGAAAATACAGCATGAAACGGAAGCACGTCCCCTGTGTGATTGCTAAGGCTTATACTGTGTATTTCATTTGTAGCCTCAAACTGATACCATACATCTACCAATGGCGTTGTCCAGGTACAGTTTGAAGTTATACCGCTTGCAGTTCCGCCATTCATCACTCCGGAAACTGACTCTATACATTCCAGACCCGGGTTTACCGGCAGTTCGGTAGCTGCAGCACAATTATCATTTTCAAGTGGTGTAATAAATGTAAACGGACCGCTCCAAGTGCTATATCCGTTTTCGCCTCCGCAATTCGCCCTTACATAAAATACATAGGCACTTCCTGAGTTTAAATCGTTAGCAGTAAAAGTTGGTTCGTCTGTTACTTCACCCGGCACTGTAGGTTCAGGAGAGCCCGAAGGCAACACAGCTACTTCCCACTCTGTTGCAGATCCCATTTCTGTCCATCCCAAAACAGCAGTAGTAAGTGTGATGTCTGATGCTGTTAAGTCCTGAGGTTTAGGACACGGAGGAACATCACATGAAGGCGTCCCTGTAAATATAACTGTACCCTGCCCTCCGGTACCGGGAGCCATTGCAAAAAAGTCTTCCATGTAGGTAGTATAAATATTCAGGCCTTTGTCGGCAGGATTACCCCAGCCATCATTATTCCAGAATATTTCTATAGGCACATCAGGGCAAAGGGGTATTTCTACAGTGTAGGAACCGCCAAAATCAAATCCCGGACCTATAGTCGCGATAGGTACCCCACCCTGAAATACAGTCATAGTTGTATTTTCCCATCCCCAGCCAAGTGCACTGGTTAATTCAAAATAGTGAATACATTTATTTTCCGGCGCGCATACTGTGGTATTAAAAGCAAAAGGCCCTGCCCATTCGCTGTAAGTACCGCCTTCACAAACTACCCTTACATAATATTCATAATTGGTTGATGCTGTTAGCCCTGTTGCAGTCACCGGGTTTACATCTGTATCTTCTCCATCTGTATCCGGTGTTGGTGCAGGATTGCCGGCTTCTGTAATATAATACTCCCATGAGCCAGCAGGAAGGCCTTCCCATCCAAGATCAATAGTTGACATAGAAGCATTTTCTGCTGTTAAATCTGCTGGAGGAATACAGGCAGGATTATTGCACTCTATCAAACCATCATAAATTATTGCGCCTTGTATCTCCTCACCCTCTATAAGGGTGTAAACTGTCTGCTCATATGTATTGGTAATGGTTAACCCGATAGAATAAGGGTTGCCACCAAAATTCCAGTAAACCTCTACAGGAAGATCATCACACAAAGGTACAGTAACCGATTGTGAGGAACCTTCTGTAAATGTAGAGCCTATGGTTGTAACATATACTCCATTTTGTGTAATGGTCATTGTATTACCGGCATAACCACCACTTTCGGCAGTCATAGTGAAAATATAATCACATTTATCTGCCTCTGCACAACTTTGTGTGCTAACCTCATGCGGGCCTCCCCAAATACTTTCGGGTGTGGCAGCACCATCACATATCATCCTGATATAAAAATCATAATTAGTTGCCGCATCAAGATCGTTTATAGTAACCGGATTCGTTGTTACCGATGTTCCCGGTGTATCTTCATCAGGTGCGGTACCACCTTCTTCCACAATATAATATTCCCAATCGCCGGTAGATGCACCTTCCCATCCAAGCTGTACAGAAGTAAGCGTGTTGCTTAAAACTTCTACCTCAAATGGCGGTAAGCAGGCAATAGTATTACAGTCTACATCGCCTTCATATAAAAGTGAGTTTTGTAATCCTTCTCCTGGTGCTTTGCTGTATACTGTCTGATTAAAAGAATTTTTAATGCTTACACCTACCTGCTCTGCAGAAAAGCCTCCGTCATTCCAAAAAAGCTGAACTGGAATACCGTGGCACACAGGCACCGACACTTCAACAGGCCCTGCTCCCGACATAAAATCCTGTCCTAAAACTGCCAGTGTAATGCCGTTTTGCATTACCGACATGGTGTTTTCATTCCAGCCGTCGCCCGCAAGATCGGTTAATACAAAGGTATAGTTACATTGGGCTGTAGCCTCGCATATTAAAGTATTAAACTGGTACGGGCCTGCCCATGCGCTAAAAGTACCATCTCCGCAATCGGCCCTTACATAATATTCATATAAAGTTGCAGGGGTTAATTCATCCACTACAAAGTTTGTATTTGTAGCAGCTGTTTCTCCGGCTCCCGCAGGAAGCCCCAGTCCCGGTTCCTGTACTACCACTTCCCATGAAGCAGCAGCGGTAGGGTTTGTCCAGGAAAGCTGTACCGATGTCATATCGGCCACAACCGGCAAACCTACAGGCGGTTCGCAATTTACCTGCTGAATGGCTAATGTATATGGTGTTACCGGATTACCAAAACTGGTTGATATTACTATATAATAATTTTGGCCGGATGTAACACCTACCGTAGGTATGGAAGCTGAGTTACCGCCAAAACCCGAAGTGGCTCCCGCTATACACTCCACGCCAATATCAGCACAACTTTCGTATACAAAAACACCGGCAAACTCTGCCATGTTTGTAACGTCTACACTTATTTCCCCAGTAAATCCGGCGGTATACTCATACACTACATCATTACCGGCAAGATATTCTTCCCAAAAAGATGTACCACAGCCTGTCCCGGCTGCACCACTATACATATTAGCATAATTAGAAGTATTATCCGTATCAGAATATGGAAGCGTAGCAAATGCTATCGGGTCTTCGCAGGTATCTCCATAACCGGCAGTACTAAACATAAAAGGTCCTGCCCAGTCGCTTTCCAGCCCTGCATCGCATATTGTCCTTACATAAAACTGGTAATCTGTTCCGGGGTCAAGATCATTTACAGGGTATGGAAGTGTGCCGTTATAAGCATCTCCTGTTCCTGTAGGAACCTGGGCTGCCTGTATCACTTCAATTTCCCACTCTGAGGCTCCATTCATTTCATCCCATGACAAATCTGCCGAAGTTAGTGTAATATTAGAAGCTATAAGGTTATCCGGCATAAAGCATTGCTGGGTTACACTTACATAATCAACAAGCCACCTGTCGGCCTCATCTCCTTCCATAACAAAAGCAATATAAACAGGTGTCCCCGCTGTATCAGCAGGCAAGTTTACTTCGATTTCATTATACTCAGTCTGAGAGGGGTTTATTTCAAGCTCTGTCCATTCTATAACCTGAGTGTAAGCAGCCAGGTTAGACGGATCTGTATCTGTAGATATCATTATTCTGTATAACCCTCCATTATCTCCGTTAACAGTAAGGCTGCTGTAAAATTGCAGCTTTGCATTAACAGGAAGTGTAAATTGAGGCGTTACAAGCCAGTCCTGTGGCAAAGTAGTACCATCCGGTACATCCTGATCGTCAACAAAAGCGGCATAGGTTCCTTCATAAGGCAGCTGAAATGGATTTCCGTCCTCACTTTGCTGCCAGGAATCGGCTGTACCCACTCCATTCTCATAAATAGTCCAACCCGCGGGCGGCCATGTCCCTTCAAAATCTTCTACTGCCAGCTGTGCATAACTGCAATAGGTAAAAAAGAAAAGAAATAGCAATAAAGTAGTTTTTTTCATAGCTTATGTGTTAAGTTCAATTGTGCTCTTTAAAACAGGAACGGGGTGTATTCCTGTTTTTGGATAAATATGGGGATGTGGTTTTTTAATGTTAAGTAACGGTAAATTTACTTTTATAAGCTTTAATTTTTCTTTAACATACGTTGACATATGTGTTGACAAGAAAAAGTGCAATTAATGTTTTATCCTTAAAAACAGAGGGTTAATTTTTATTGAAACGTAACAACCCATGTAAAAAACATCTATTAAATATCTTTTTTATTACATAAGTGTTACCATGC
>CAMPIZ010000095.1 GCA_946886675.1 uncultured Flavobacterium sp. | reverse complement strand
ATGTAACGACCATCATAAGCAGGAAGAGAAATCATGTTGTGCTGCAGCGGGCGAAAGCCATAAAAAATGCTGTAAGAATGATTTGGTAAAACTACAGGATAATGGTGATAACATTATTGTAAAGTCACTTCAGTTAGACCTTGGCGTATTTTATATTGCCCAGCAATGGCAGCCTTCCGCTTTTTACTATTCTTCTAAAATTGTAAAAAAAGAGAATCCTTCTTTTTATTGCGAGGCCAATGCGCCCCCACTCTTTAAACTTTATTGCCAGTATATTTTATACGCCTGATTTTAATGTTTTTAATTCAGTTCCGCTTATGTGGATACAGACATTTATTAAACATTAAAATTTTTTTATGCGTAATATATTCTTAATCATAATATTATTAAGTTCTGTTTTTGGACAGGCACAGGAAAAGATAAATGGTAAAGTAACAGATGATAAAAACCTGCCTTTACCGGGTGCCAGTGTATACTGGCTTAACACAACCATAGGTACATCTACAACAGGCGAAGGGACATTTGACCTACCCTATAAACCGGAATATACAAAACTTGTTATAAGCTATATAGGTTATGCTACAGATACCATAGTGGTAAAGTCTCCTGAATTTATAAACCATAAATTAAAACCTGAGGGTGCCAGTACACTGGATGGCGTTACCATCGATAAGACCAGAAAGAGCCTTCAGAGGTCACACTCTCAGGCCGCAAATGTTACAAATATGGGCTCTAGGGAACTTTTAAAAGCGGCCTGTTGTAATATAGCAGAGAGTTTTGAGACCAATCCTTCTATAGATGTAAACTTTTCGGATGCATTAACAGGCAGCAGGCAGATACGCATGCTGGGGCTTACAAGCCCCTATCTGCTTATAGCCGAAGAAAACATACCTTCTGTAAGAGGAGCATCCCAGGCTTACGGACTAACTTTTATACCGGGAACGTGGGTGGAAAGCATTCAGATTACCAAAGGTGCCGGCCCTGTTATAAATGGTTATGAAAGTATATCTGGCCAGATAAACTACGAGCTTTTAAAGCCTGTGGATGATATTCCTTTCTTTTTAAATGCTTATGGCTCTCAGGGAGGCCGCTTTGAGCTTAACACACATTTCAACAAAAAATTTTCAGACAAATGGAGCTCAAGCCTTTTTGTGCATGGTAATACAAGAGTTACCAAAAATGACATGAATGACGATGGCTTTCTTGATAATCCGCTGGCAAAACAGATTAATGTAATGAACCGCTGGCAGTATACCGATGCTGAAAAAGGATGGGTAAGTTTTATCAACCTGAGGTACATGAAGGATGAAAAGCAAACCGGGGAGATAGATTTTGATCCTGATAGCGATAAGTTTACTACTAACTACTGGGGTTCTGAAATTAATACTGATAAGCTTGATGCTTCTGCCAAGCTGGGATATGTTTTTCCCGATATGCCTTTTCAGAGCATTGGCCTGCAGACATCGTTTAACTGGCATAACCAGGAGTCTTACTTCGGATTCAACCAGTATGACATAGACCAGAAAAGTTTTTATTCCAACCTTATTTTTAATTCAATAATAAACAATACGCTCAACAAGTTTGCTGCCGGACTTAATTTTACCTACGATAACTATGGTGAATTTGTAAATGCTACTGATTACAGTAGGATAGATAATAGTGTAGGTGCGTTTTTTGAGTATACTTATGATAATACCGATAACTTTAGCCTTGTAGCAGGAGGGCGTTTTGATGTGCATAACCGCCTTGGGGCTTTCTTTACGCCTAGAGTGCATTTAAGGTATAACCCATGGGATAAGGCTACATTGCGCGCTTCTGCAGGACGGGGTAAAAGGGCGGCAAACATTTTTGCTGAGAACCAGGCTTATTTTGGCAGCTCGAGGATATTTAATATTTTAAGTTCAGGTGGAAAAGTGTATGGCCTTGACCCTGAAATAGCATGGAACTATGGGGTTAGCTTTATACAGGGATTCCCACTGTTTAACAGGAATGCTGAATTTGTAATAGATTTTTACAGGACAGATTTTCAAAACCAGGCGGTAGTAGATGTTTTTGCGAGCCCTCAGCAGGTTGCATTCTATAATTTAGAAGGCAGTTCATATGCTAATAGCCTTCAGGTTGAGTTTAATTATGAAATAACCCATCATTTTAATATCCGTACGGCTTATAAGTATTATGATATCCAAACGGATTATCTAACTGGTACTTTTGAAAGGCCTTTACAGGCAAAGCACCGTTTCTTTACTAATGTAGCTTATGAAACACATATAGGTGAAGGTGGTAAACAATGGAAGTTTGATTTTACATACAATTGGATGGGAAAACAGCGTTTACCATATACGGGAAGTAACCCCGAACAATATCAGTTAGGTGATTACTCTCCTTCTTTCTCCCTTATGAATGCTCAAATAACAAGAACATTCTCCAGTGTGTTTGAAGTGTATGTGGGAGGTGAGAACATAGGTAATTACCGCCAGGACAGGGCTATTTTAGGAGCAGATGACCCTTTTGGACCGTATTTTGATACTTCTATAGTATATGCCCCTGTTTTTGGACAAATGTATTATGCAGGATTACGATTTAAAATAAAATAATTAAAATCTAAAACTAACAATAATGAAAAAACTGATTTTAGTAATGCTTGTAGCCCTTGTTGGGGTAACAGTACAGGCACAGGAAAAAAAGGATAAAAATGCTAAATACGATATTGCTGTAAATGGAAACTGTGAGATGTGTAAAAAACGCATCGAAAAGGCTGCCTATGGTGTTAAAGGTGTAAAATCGGCGCAATGGCACCAGGATCATCAGGACCTGCATTTAATTATTGATGAAAACAAATGCAGTATAGATGATGTTAGTAAAGCTGTTGCTGCTGCCGGCCATGATACAAAAATGCATAAAGCAAAAGATGAAGATTATGAAAAGCTCCACACATGCTGTATGTATGAGCGTTTAAGTGAATAAAGCAACGAGAATCCCGGAAAAGTTTCCGGGATTTTTTAATTTGCAAGCTATATATAATCTGAGAAACAGCCAAAATGAGAAAACTGAAACATCTGTTTGCCTTTATAGGGCTTACAACTGCATTTTTATCTGAAGACACAAAAGCACAGGAATTTTTTAAAGACAGGAAATTATATCTTAATGAAGATGGAAGTAATTATGTAAAATTTACTTTTATGACCCAAGCCTGGCTAAGATATGCTGATTATAACCCGGGAACCACAATAAATGGAGTTGAAAAAAGCAGGGGGACCGACATTGGGATACGCCGGTACAGAGTACAGATGTACGGACAGCTAACAGACAGGGTATTTGCCTATAGCCAGTTTGGAGAAAATAATTTTAATGCAATATCAGATCGTAAGCTGGGCTTTTTTGTGCATGATGCTTATGGTGAATATGCTATAGATAAACAAAAACTTTCACTTGGTATAGGGCTTTCAGGATGGAGTGGGCTTTCACGTTTTTCCTCACCTTCCGTAGGATCTATTCTAGGTATCGATGCTCCATTGTTCCTTCAGACTACTAACGATGTGAACGACCAGTTTTTAAGAAAGCTGTCGGTTTTTGCAAAGGGTAAACTAGGTAAGCTTGACTACCGCCTTCAGATGGCGCAACCTATGGAAATAAATACTACGGCACCAATTGGTGAGGTGTCAGATTTCTCTAAAAACCCTCCGGAAATGCAATGGAACGGATATTTTCAGTACCAGTTTAAAGATCAGGAATCCAATCTTACACCTTATATGACCGGGACTTATCAGGGAGAGAAAAGAGTATTTAACATAGGCGCTGGTTTCATTTATCAAAAAGATGCTATGTGGAGATTAAATACAGCTAACGATACCATTACCGCTAATATGGTACACTTTGCAGGTGATGTTTATTATGATGCACCCGTAGGCAGCAGGGGGCAGTCTATAAGCCTTTATGGTAATGTAACCTATTATGATTTTGGAAAAGATTATATCCGCAATTCAGGGCCTATGAATCCGGCAAACGGGAGTAATAATTCTGCAATACTTAATGAGGGAGGAAATAGTTTTCCTATGTATGGAACGGGTACTACAGTTTATGCTCAGGCAGGTTATAAATTCAGGAATGACTTAATTGGGAAAACTACACTAATGCCATATGTTTCATTACAACACTCCGATTATGAAGGACTCAATGACCCAATGGATTTTTTTGATGCCGGCATTAACTGGCTGTTATCAGGGAACACTTCAAAATTTACTATAGCATATCAAAATCGGCCGATATTCGATTCATCAGGAAATAAAACAGGTACAAAAGGTGCTGTTATTGCACAGTATCAGGTGTTATTTAATTAAAAAATCGGGCATTTGCCCCGATTTTATTATAGGTTTATTGTTTTAACCTCAGAAATTAATTTTCCGTCGGCACTAAATCCTTCTATCAGTACCTTTATTGGTTTGTTGTAAATTTTAGGTATTGTAAAACTGAACTCACCGTTTTCATCTGTCATAATATTAGGTTCCCAGTCTATTATTCCAAAATTCTCAAAACCTGCATCTGCTGTACTGTTATAAACAACGTTCTCAAAAGGCTGCATTCTTTTAAAACCATTTTTTACAACTATATCCACGGTCTTATTTTTAGAATTTACCTTAGCCCCTTTTTTAAGGTACACTCTTATAATACCCATATAATTTCTTACCGATGGTACTATAGCATGGGGGCTCATATAGATTTCATCAACTTCAGACATCAATATAGTCCTAAGCATTTCATAATCTATAAGCTGTACATTGTCAACATAGACTATAGGAGAACTGGCTCCGCCATTTATTGAATTTGTTGTCCTGCTTGTAATCTGTATGCTTCCACCCATAACATCAGATACATTAAACCCTCCAAATGCTTTTATAAAGTTTATTAGTGAATAGTATGAGTTTGCCTGCTGCTCGGTTATTTTATAGGCTCTAAGGTTGCCATTACCAAAGCTTTTAGCATATTTTAATGCCTGGCCATCTATTTGTACTTCGTCCAGCATTACTGTTTCATCTAATATATTTGGCGTTTCATAATCGCCCTCCCCAGGAATGTTTACTATACTTCCTTCAATATATTTTTTTTGGGCAGGTTTATATGGTTTATTATAGCTTTTTAAACCATTTGGAATTTGCGGAACTATATTTATCTCCTTTGATTTTCCATCTTTCTTTACAAGTGAAAAGTTTACATAGGCTGAATCAGGAATTATAAGATGCTCAAAATAAAATTCTCTGTTTTCATTTATATCTGTAAACTCATCTATTCTTGGGCTAAGGGAAAACAGTCTTACACGGCAGTCTTTTATATTACCTGCAGAAGCCGGAACTGTACCTTTTAAAGTGATACCCATATCAAAAGTAACGTTATTTTTTGGCGGGCTGCTTGTAATACTATGCCATTTGTATTTGCTCTGCTGATTTACAAGAAATAAGTCAAGTTCAAACTTTTTGCCTTTAGACATATTGCTGAAATAGTACTTTCCGGATGTTTTATTTTCATTATCTAAATAAGGAGCAATAAGGAATGAACTGTAAATATCATTTTTATCATTAATGCCCAATGTGTTTTCCGGCAGGTATGATATACTTAAATTCATGTTAGGGTAACTAACTTTTCCTTTAAAGCTTATCTCATTATCTGTTTCACTCTCTTTTGCAATATCACTGTTTAAGGTTGATTCAGGATACATATAGATGAGTCTTTCGGCAATTTGAGACATTTTATTGTCTATTACCCTTATGGTATTCATCCCCGCAAACAGGTTATCATTAGGAATAACAAACTTTTCCTCAAGTTTGTTAGAAAGATCTACTTCATAAATTATACTTTTTTCATCTTTATGAATTACCAGGTAAAGAGGAGATTCTTTAATGGAGCCTGTTGTAAAAGAATTAGTTTTTAAGCTTACTACAGTTTTGCCCGGTACAGCATAGTTGTTAACTTCCATGGCTAATCCGCTGTTCTCAGGTTTAGGCAGTGCCTTTTCGTAGCTTTGCCCGTTAACTTTTACAACTGCTTTATAGTTTTCGTTTGCACTACCTTCTATTTCAAATTTACCATAGCCTAATTTGTTAACAAGGACTTTTTTTAATACTTCGTTCTTTGAATCAAGAATTTCTACTGATGAAACAGCAAGGGGCGCATTATTGCAATCGGTTACATTTAGTCCTATAACATTCTTTACGCCATTTAAAAAAGTACCTCCTTCCGGGTTAAAATTTATATTTATAGTAGCGGGATCTGCTTTTGCAAAAGCTGTACCCGGACCCATAGTAGGATTTACAACGGTAATTTCATATACCGCAGATTCATCTTCCGAAAAATTATTCATCCAGTTAGTATAGAACTGAACATAGTATTTCCCTGATTTAAAATCATCATTTAATTTAAAGTTACCGGAAAAAGAACCGATGTTACCATAAATGAGCTGTTTATCAAGTATAGTACCGTTTTCGTCTATAAGTGTGGCAAAAATATTTACGGTACTAAAAAACGGGACATTTTTTTTTCTGTGAAAAACATACCCTTTAAACCAAACACTTTCATTTGTCATGAATACTGTTT
>CAMPIZ010000094.1 GCA_946886675.1 uncultured Flavobacterium sp. | reverse complement strand
TAATATAAGTTATTAATTCTTATTTTAAAGAACCTACCATTTCTTCGGGTTTTACCCATGCATCAAAATCTTCTGCAGAAACATAGCCTAAGCGTACAGCCTCTTCTTTAAGTGTTGTCCCGTTTTTGTGTGCTGTTTGTGCTATTTCGGCAGCCTTGTAGTAGCCAATCTTAGTATTAAGTGCTGTTACAAGCATTAGTGAGTTGCTTACAAGCTCTTTAATACGTGTGTAGTTTGGCTCGATACCCTGTGCGCAATGTTCATTAAATGATACACATGCATCGCCTATTAGCCTTGCCGACTGCAGGAAGTTTGCAGCCATAAGCGGTTTAAATACATTAAGCTCATAATGGCCCTGAGTGCCGCCTATTGTGATAGCTACATCATTACCCATAACCTGTGCGCAAACCATAGTTAAAGCCTCACACTGCGTAGGATTTACTTTACCAGGCATGATAGATGACCCCGGCTCATTTTCAGGAATTAATATCTCACCAATACCGGAACGGGGCCCCGAAGCCAGCATACGGATATCGTTTGCTATTTTGTTAAGTGAAACAGCAAGCTGCTTTAATGCGCCATGTGCCTCTACAATTGCATCGTGTGCAGCAAGGGCTTCAAATTTATTTGGAGCAGTTACAAACGGATGCCCTGTAAACTTCGCTATATATTCAGCTACCTTAACATCATATCCTTCAGGGGTATTAAGTCCTGTACCTACTGCAGTACCGCCAAGGGCAAGCTCAGAAAGGTGAGCAAGGGTGTTTTTAAGAGCTTTAAGTCCATAATTAAGCTGTGCCACGTAACCTGAAAGCTCCTGTCCTAAAGTTAGGGGAGTAGCGTCCATAAGGTGGGTACGGCCTATTTTTACCACATTCATAAACTCCTGTGATTTTTTTTGAAGCGTATCGCGAAGTTTTTCAACTCCCGGTATAGTGGTTTCTACAACAGCTTTATATGCAGCAATGTGCATACCTGTTGGGTAAGTATCGTTTGAAGATTGTGATTTGTTTACATCATCATTGGCTTTCAGTACAGGCTCACCTTCACCTATTTTGCCTCCGGCAAGAACCTGGGCCCTGTTTGCCACCACTTCATTAACGTTCATGTTGCTTTGTGTACCCGATCCTGTTTGCCATATTACAAGCGGAAACTGGTCATCCAGCTTGCCGGCCAGTATCTCGTCGCAAACCTGTGCAATAGCATCACGTTTTTCTGCCGAAAGCACACCTAAATCATGGTTAGCATAAGCAGCAGCCTTTTTAAGATAAGCAAACCCTTCTACAATCTCTTTTGGCATAGAGCCCGGGTTTCCTATCTTAAAGTTGTTTCTTGAACGTTCGGTTTGTGCACCCCAGTACTTATCAGCAGGGACTTTCACTTCACCCATGGTGTCTTTTTCTATTCTGTATTCCATTTTGATGTATTATTTATTGTAATTTGTTATGTTTAATAATTAAAACGTAACTGCCTGAAATGTAGCAGACGTTTTAAAAATCCAGCCAAAAATAAGCAATATCGGCAGGTATTGAAAACGATTTCCTAAAATTATTTTGTGTGTTTTTTGGTTAGCAGTATTGCTCAAAATAAATTTTAGGATTATCTTTGGCCTGAATTAGAATAACCATAATCACGCAACATGTTCGAATTTCAGCAATATTTAGGTTTCATACTTTTCCTTTGTATTATTACTATAGGTTTTTGGTTAATGATGTTCCTTGTGGGCTTTGTATCTTACTGGGTAGGTGGTGCCACTATTGAACTAATCAAAGAAAGAAGAAACAATAAGAAAAACTCCTAAAGGCTGCTGCAAGCAGTTTTTGGCTTGAAATAGGCAATGATGTCTGCCATGAACCGCCTCTAGAGGCTGATGACGTCTGTTTTAATGGCTTTTTTGCCAAATTATATCTATTATAATAACAGACAAAATGGACAGGTATACTTTTAAAAAACGCATTGCCTCAATAGAACAGGTTCCACAATTTTTTTACCTATTAAAGTGGCTGCTTATCTCTGCAATTGTAGGAGCACTTTGCGGCTCTGCATCTGCATATTTTCTGGTTTCCCTGGAATGGGCAACAAACTGGCGTGAAAACCATTTGTGGATAATAGCTCTGTTACCGCTTGGCGGGCTAATTATAGGGCTTTTATACCATTACTATGGCAGCAGTGTGGTAAAAGGTAACAACATGCTGCTGGAAGAGCTGCATTCTCCTAAACAGATAATTCCTTTTCGCATGGCACCACTGGTGCTGTTTGGTACAATCGTTACCCATTTTTTTGGTGGTTCTGCCGGGCGTGAAGGTACCGCAGTACAAATGGGCGGCGCTATTGCCGATCAGTTTACGAAGCTTTTTAACATGCGTCCACGTGACCGGAAGATATTACTAATTATAGGTATTAGTGGAGGTTTTGCCTCAGTGTTTGGTACTCCGTTGGCAGGTGCTGTTTTTGCGTTGGAGGTGCTGGTTTTAGGCCGAATAAGGTATGAAGCCATTTTACCCAGCTTTCTTACAGCTGTAATTGCTAACTATACCTGCCATCTATGGGGTGTAGGACATACACTTTACAGTATTCCTCATGTGCCGGATATGAATGTCCTTAATCTTGTTATAGCAGCAGGTGCCGGTATTATATTTGGCCTTATAGCTATGTTTTTTTCCAATATTACACATTTTTGGGGTGGATTCTTTAAAACAAAAGTCAGTTATGCTCCTTTAAGGCCTTTTATAGGAGGGATAGTTATTGCATTTGCAGTTTTTGCTTTAGGAACGACCAGATACATAGGTTTAGGAGTACCGGTTATAGAAGAAGCTTTTAAGCATGACGTGGCTTCTTACGATTTTTTACTGAAAATATTATTTACTTCTTTTACCCTTGGCGCCGGCTTTAAAGGAGGCGAAGTAACACCGCTGTTTTTTATAGGAGCAACACTGGGTAATGCTCTGGCATTTTTTGTACCCTTACCAATAGCTTTAATGGCGGGTATGGGTTTTGTGGCTGTATTTTCCGGCGCTACAAATACACCTCTTGCATGCACACTAATGGGAATTGAGCTTTTTGGTATAGAGAGTGGCGTTTATATAGCTATAGCATGTGTAACTGCATATTTGTTCTCCGGGCATACCGGTATTTATTCCGCACAAATTATAGGCAGCCCAAAACATCTGCTTTTTGGTAGAGAAGCTTCAGGAAGCCTTGAAAGTGTAGGGAAGAGGAGAAAATTAAAATTTAATCACCCTGTACCGGGAAATAAAGGCTGATAACCGAACCTTCGTCCGGCTTACCTGAGGCTGTAATATGGCCGTTATGGTTTTGCACTATCTTTTTACATAACGCAAGCCCAACTCCCGAGCCTTTATACTCTACAGCACTGTGAAGCCTTGTAAATATATTAAAGATAGATTCTGCATATTGCTGCTCAAAGCCAATACCATTATCTGCTACATATACCAAATGGTAAAGTTTTTTATCTTCAGCAGTAATATTTACAGTTCTAGGTTCAGCAGATATTTGTATTACCGGACTCCGTTCAGGCGAAGCGTACTTTACAGAATTTGATATAAGGTTTGCAAAAAGCTGTTTGAGTAAAAACGGCACTCCCATAATATGTGGAAGACTGCTTATTTCTACTTTGGCATTTTTATATTCAATAGTATCTGCAAGCTCTTCTTTTACTTCCTGTACAAGTAAATTAAGGTCTACTTCTTCAAAATCATGCTCTGCATGCTTTAGCCTTGTATATTTTAAAATATCTATTAGCAGTGTCTGCATCCTGTTTGCAGAATTATTCATTCTTTCTACGGCCTCCTGGATTTTAGGCGTTATATTTTTTTCGGTAGCCAGCAGCCTTGATGAAACAAGCTGTATTTTTCTTAATGGTTCCTGTAGGTCATGCGTACTTATCCAGTTGATATTTTCCAGTTCAGAGTTGGTTTCCTTAAGCACTTCGCTCAGGTTTCTGTAACGCTCTTCTTCCTGAGTAATAATAAGGAGGTTTATTTGTTTTTGTAAACTATGGGCATATGATGCAGCTGTGTCAATTTCCGGTTTTCTCCACGGCCTGCTCTGGCAGTTTACAATCTCTTTCCAAAGTTTAAATGAATTTCTTGGTGAAAGCCCCTTCTCATTTTTTATGATTGACTTATTAGGATCGCCTGCCCAGTTTACTTCTTTTATGTTTTGGGGCCTGTACCAAATTATGCAGTTGTTGCTTTCCAGGTCTAGCGAATGATAAATAACGCCGGAAGTATTTTCACACATACTTTCAAATTCCGGCAGTAGGGTTGCAAGTTTATCGGTATGCAGATGGCCATTTTCAGCAAAAAGAGGGAGTTTTTTGGCTAAAACTTTTATTTCCTCATCACTGGGTGTAAGTCCTGCTTTATATATATTATCATTAAAAAGTACTGAAACTCCTGAGGCGTTACAAAGCTCAGTGAGTTCCGGTATTTCTATAAGTTCTTTAAATGATTCTTCTGTTTCCAAGAAAACAGAATTTGCTTTTTCAAGTGCTGCTGCTGTTTTTTGAGATAATTGGTATTCCTCATTTTTTTGGCGAAGCTCAATTTGTGAGGTAATAAAATGCCCCTGCAGCTGTGCAGCCAGCCTTAAATCCGGAGCCAGGTTTTTAGGCGAATAATGGTGGCAAGCTATAAGCCCCCATAGTTTTTTTTGATGTATTAATGATATAGTAAGTGTAGCACCCACACCCATGTTCTGCAAATATTCTACGTGAATAGGTGAAGTACTTCTTAAAATAGAAAGGCTTAGGTCAAGATTTTTATTACTGCCATCATCTACTGTATATATAGGCACGGGAGTATAATCTATATCATAAATTACCCTTAAAAGATTTTGCATATACAGTTCCCTTGCCTGCTTTGGTATATCGGTATGCGGATAATGCAGTCCTAAAAATGGCTCCAGATCTTCTCTTTTACTCTCTGCATATACTTCACCGTTATAATCTTTGTCAAAACGGTAAATCATAACCCTGTCATACCCTGTAATATCTCTTGTTCCGGTTGCTACCAGCTGGCAAAGTTCCTTAAGTGTATGTGTGTCATGCATGTAATCCAGAAACTGCTTCGTCTGGTCATACTCATAACTGGCATCTTTTTGTGCTATAGATGCCGGTTCTGCTTCTATAATATAAAGTCCGTCCCTATTGTGAACAGTGCATAAGAAATTTTTATCAGAAATAGTGGCTTTAAGCAATGTGGATGATAGCATCAGCCCGTCATCAACATAGGTCTTTAGTGCTTTTAAAACTTCATTGCCAAAAACATCTTCAAACTTTTTTCCAATAACAGATGTATATGCTAACCCTGTATATTCCTCAATATTTCCACTGCAAAACTCAATTATATGGGAGTCCTCACGTATTGCAGTCAAAAAGCCGTGAGGCTGAATACTGCCGGGGGCATGTATAGGTTCCTGTTCACAGTTAGTAAGATTAACAATGTCGCGGTTTACAATATCTTTGATATTCATATGCTGTCCGGATAATTTTGGGAAAAGTGCCTGTGGATAGCATTAAATGCAAAGTCGGCACCGGCTATTATTTCATCTTCACAATCATTATTTTCTGCATAGGCTTGCAGTACATGCAGAAAGTTTTTCCAACGGCTTCCTGTCTGGCCGCCATAGCCGGAAAAATAAGAAGCACCATTTTCGGCATCATAGCCTAAAGTTTCGCTTATGTTTTTTAAGATTACCCTTCCGCCAAGTGTTGAGCCTTCCAAAACGTAAAAAATTCCCATGGCAAAAGCAGTGCTAAAACCTGAGGTATCACCCAATGGTTGATTGTTTTTGTTTTTGGAAAATTTCAAAAAGGCCATATCTTCTTCCAGACTGGTTTTTTTTCTGCGTTCTTCAAGATCAGGAATAACAGAATTTAAAGCAGGAAATACATTTTCCTCTGCCTGTTTAACTATATCATGCATCAGGCTGAGGTAGAACTGATATTGCTCTTTTGTAACCTCAGGATTTATAATTGAAACAGAAAGCGGAAGTTGTTCCAGCTTTGTATGTGATTCAGAAGTATTGTGTCGAAGCCTGTTTAAAAAAGTGTCGGCAGCGGCGGGGGCATTATTCATTTTAAAACGGTATTATACAGAGTAGAGAAATTCACTTTTTACGTGAGGAAAATTGTCCCAGTTCATTTTAAGGGTATGTTCAATGGATTTTTTTAATTTATCAAATGCACCCGATTTAGGAACATAAAAGCTTGCCCCCAGTTTTTTACTTTCTTCTATTGTTAATTCATCTGAAGAAGTGGAAAACATGACTACCGGCAGGTTTTTATGCTGTTCAGATTCTCTAACTTTTCTTAATGTCTCAAGTCCGTTCATACCAGGCATATTTATATCAAGAAAAACAAGATATGGTGTAGGTGGCGGATTATTAAGTGCATTAATAAGCTCCTGTCCGTTACTTTGTGCAACAACTTTCACTCGGCTGTCAATTATATCAACAATTTCCCTGAAGAAGTCTATATCTTCCTGGTCATCATCGGTATAGAATATGGTTAATTCCTTATTAGTCATTGCTTCTTTCATTTATCGTTATTTACAAATATGAATAATTAAACCTTAATAT
>CAMPIZ010000093.1 GCA_946886675.1 uncultured Flavobacterium sp. | reverse complement strand
GGTAGTACAGTGCTTTTGCGGCAATTTCACTGCCCAGACTGCCAGTGGAAGTTTTTACTCTTGTTATTATTATCTTTCCTGGGCTGCTGTATTTTAAAAAAGTATCAAGTGGCTGCATCTGCACGCCGTTAATTTTAGAAACATCCGAAGATAAAGAATGAAGAACAAACAGACTGTTGTTCTTTTTAATAATAATGCCTGCATGGGTGATATCATATTTGCCATTATTTAGTTTGGTAGCAATAATATCGCTAAAATAGCCGAACCCCCTTCGTAATATAAAATCCCCTTCTTTAATAAGGGTAATTTCTTTATTGCTGAGCCTTGAAGTGTTTTGATATAAGGCAATAAGTTTCTTTTCTTCTGCACCATCAGCATATACAAATACCTTATAACAGCCTATTGTAAAAAGAAAAAGCATTATCAGGGTATACATAATACGTTTAACCTGATAATGCTTTATAATAAAGTATGGCATTGTTATTACCTCATGCCTTCTTTGTTAATGTCAACTTTCCAGTCGCCATCTACTTTTACTAAATCTAATTCTTTTTCCTGTGCATCGATGTTTTCACCACCTGTAACCTTATATTTTACGGTAGCTTTATCATCTTTCACGTCAGAAGATACAATTTCAACGTCAATATCTTTATTCTTTTCTTTCATTTCAGCTATTTTATCGCCTGCAAAACCTTCTGCCATGCTTAGTAACGAAGCTGTTTTTTCGGTACATAGTTCCTTAGCTTCGGCAAATTCACCCTGGCTGGTGTGCTTAACAAACTCTTTAGTAACTCCCTCAGGGCCATTGCCTGAACATGAAAAAAGTGATAATGATAATACTGCTGCTATCGCAATAGATCTTAATTGTTTCATTTTTGATGTGGTTTTATTGATTTTTTGTAAAAATATTAGTTTTACAACTAACAGGAAAGCGGACCATTTTTAGTTATTAACAATTTACCTTAACCAACGCAGCAGCTTTCTTTGCTTTTTCAACCACAGTTTCTACAGAAGATTCAGTACTGTCATAAGTAAGAGCCACACCCATCCTTCTGTAAGGACGTGAAGTAGGTTTACCAAAAAGCCTGAAATCGGTTTTAGGCAGTGCAGCTATACTTTCTACGCCACTAAAAGTTGGGTTAATACTATTTTCAGAAGCAAGTATAACAGCGCTTGCCCCATTTCTTTCAAGAGTTATTTCGGCTATTGGCAGGCTTAATATAGCACGGAGATGAAGCTCAAACTCGTTAAAATTCTGTGTTCCGGCCAGTGTAACCATTCCTGTATCATGCGGCCTTGGGGAAAGCTCTGAGAAATATACCCCTTCATCAGTAAGAAAAAATTCTACACCAAAAATGCCTGCACCACCCAGCGCTTCTGTCACTTTACGTGCCATGTCCTGGGCCTCTGCTATATCTTTATCGCTAACTTTTGCCGGCTGCCAGCTTTCCTGGTAGTCACCGCGTTCCTGCCTGTGGCCTATGGGGGCACAAAACAATGTTGGGTTGTTATTTTGAGTAACGGTTAGCAGTGTAATTTCTGAGTGGAAATTTACAAAAGCTTCTACTATAACTTCTACAACATCGCCACGCGAGCCTTCTACAGCATAGTTCCACGCCTTTTCAATATCTTCTTCAGATTTTATAGTTGACTGCCCTTTACCTGAAGAAGACATAAGCGGCTTAACCACGCAGGGCATACCCACTTCTGCTACTGCTTTTTCAAGCTCTTCGGCCGATGTGGCATAGCGGTAGTTTGCAGTACGAAGCCCCAGTTCTTTTGCGGCAAGGTCGCGTATGGCTTTACGGTTCATAGTAAAATTGGCTGCCTTGGCAGAAGGTACTACTGTTATACCCTGTTTTTCATAATCGTAGAAGCGCTCGGTCCTGATGGCTTCAATTTCAGGTACAATAAAATCAGGTTTATGCTTAGCTACAACCGCATCAAGTGCAGCCCCATCAAGCATATTGATCACTTCAAAACCATCGGCTACCTGCATGGCAGGGGCGCCATGATAGCTGTCTACAGCAATTACTGTTTGCCCTATGCGCTGCGCAGCGATTACAAATTCCTTACCTAATTCTCCGGAACCTAATAAAAGTATTTTTTTTTGCATGATTTATATAGTAAACCAAAACCCTGCTTAGTGTAAGCAGGGCCGTTTTATATTTAAGAAAGTGCCTCTTTTATCCTTTTTAACGCTTCTGTAAGCTGTTCTTCGCTGGTAGCATATGAAAGGCGGATACAATCGGGATTACCAAATGCATCTCCTGTAACAGTTGCTACATGAGCATACTCAAGCAGGAACATAGAAAAATCATCGGCATTTTTAATTTCCATGCCTTTAATTGTTTTTCCAAAGTAGTATGATACATCCGGGAAAACATAAAATGCCCCTTCCGGTACATTTATTTTAAAGCCAGGTATTTCTTTAGCAAGTTTAATAACCAGGTCTCTTCTTTTGTGGAAAGCATCTACCATATATTTTATAGCAGACGGATCGGCCTCTACAGCGGCAATGGTGGCACGCTGTGCAATGCTGTTTGCACCACTGGTAACCTGTCCCTGCATTTTTGTACATGCCTTGGCAATAAACTCCGGAGCGCCTATGTAGCCTATTCTCCATCCTGTCATGGCAAATGCCTTTGCAACCCCGTTTACGGTAATGGTTCTTTCCAGCATACCGGGAACAGAACCTATACTGCAAAAGTTCCCTGAGTAGTTAATGTGCTCATATATCTCGTCTGACACAACATATATATTAGGATATTTTTCCAGCACTTTTGCAATAGCAGTTAGCTCTTCACGATTATAAACTGAACCGCTTGGGTTACAAGGTGAGCTAAACCACATCATTTTTGTTTTTGGGGTAATAGCCGCTTCAAGCTGCTCAGGAGTTATTTTAAACTCTGTTTCTACTGATGTAGGTACCTCAACCGGTACACCGCCGGAAAGCTTAACAATTTCCACATAGCTTACCCAGTATGGCGCAGGGAGTATGACCTCATCACCATCATTAAGCATTACCTGTGCGATATTGTAAAGCGATTGCTTTGCACCCGTAGAAACTACAATTTGCGATGGTTTGTATTCAAGTCCGTTATCTCTTTTAAATTTACGGCAAATGGCTTCTTTAAGATCAATATAACCGTCAACAGGAGGATATGTGCTGTAATTTTCGTCTATGGCTTTTTTGGCTGCCTCTTTTATAAAATCCGGAGTATTAAAATCCGGTTCGCCCAGGCTTAGGCTTATTATATCTTTTCCTTGTGCTTTTAGCTCCCTGGCTTTTGCTGCCATGGCAAGTGTTTGAGAAGTGGATAGGTTATTAATCCTGTCAGAAAGCTGATTCATTTTGTATTCTGTTTGTTTTGAGTATAAAATATTAATTTAAAGCCGGCTTCATGCCCAGCTCTTTAAGATGCCTGAAATGTGCTGCCACTGCCTCACGCATGGTTTTAAACTCATGGTATGGCAGGTTATGCTCCTTTGCTGTTTGTTTTACAATTTTAGCAATAGCGCCATAATGTATGTGGCTTATATGCGGAAAAATGTGATGTTCTATCTGGTGGTTAAGTCCTCCTGTAAACCAATTTACTATTTTGTTTTTAGGGGCAAAATTAGCAGTAGTGTACAATTGGTGTATAGCCCAGGTGTTTTCCATTTCACCATTTTCGTCAGGAATAGGGTTTTGTGTTTCCTCCACAACATGTGCAAGCTGGAAAACAACGCTTAAAATAAGGCCTGCAGTATAATGCATTACAAAAAAGCCTATTAATACCTTCCACCATACAATACCCAGTATCATAGGGATTGCCAGCCATATTGTTACATAAAGCAGTTTTGTTACCACAAGCATAGTCCATTGTTTTACCGGACTTTGAAACTTGCCATAAGAAAGCCCTTTTTTAATATACCTTCTCATTTGCTTAATGTCGGTAGTAATAGCCCAGTTAAATGTTAGCAGCCCATACAGGAAAACCGAATAGTAGTGCTGAAATTTGTGAAATTTCCTCCACTTGGCCGTGTGTGTAAAACGTATTATCCTGCCTGCATCAAGATCTTCATCATGGCCATGAATGTTAGTATAAGTATGGTGCAGTACATTGTGCTGTACCTGCCAGTTGTAAACATTGCCGGCCAGGATATAAATACTGCCTCCCATGAATTTATTAAGCCATGATTTTGACGAATAGGAACCGTGGTTGCCATCGTGCATTACATTCATACCCACACCTGCCATGCCAATGCCCATAACTATAGTTAAAAGCAGTTGGGCCCATACGGGTATATTAAGTGTAAGCAGGATAAAATATGGAGCAAGGAAAAGAGCAAACATTATAATTGTTTTTAAATGCAGCAGCCAGTTTCCTGTCTTTTTTATATTGTTTTCTTTAAAGTATTCGTTAACACGTTTGTTAAGCGTTCTGAAAAATTTTATAGAATCGTTTTTCGAAAAAACGGGAGTGTTGATATTCATGTATTTATGATTGAAATCCAAGGACATCAAAGGTAATTATTAAAAGGGAGCTAACCGAAAAAAATGATATAAAAATTAGCGGGTTAAAATGCTTACTTTTGCCTAAAAATAAAATAATGCAGGAGATAATTAAGTATTTTCCAAATATTACCGAAAAACAGCGTGATCAGTTTGCCAGGCTTGAAAGCCTTTATACCGAATGGAACTCAAAAATAAATGTGATTTCCAGGAAAGATATTGATGAGCTTTATACAAGGCACGTGCTGCATTCGCTGGGAATTGCCAAAGTTATGGAGTTTAAGTCTGGCGCTCATGTTATGGATGTAGGTACAGGCGGCGGTTTCCCAGGTATACCACTAGCTATATTATTTCCTGAAACCAATTTTTACCTTATTGATGTTATTGCCAAAAAAATAAAAGTGGTTAACGAGATAGCTGCCGCATTAGGGCTTAAAAATGTAAAAGCTGAGCAGAAAAGGGCAGAGACAGTGAATAAAGATTTTGACTTTATTGTGAGCCGTGCCGTTACCAATATGCCTGATTTTGTAAAGTGGGTGAGAGGTAAAATAAAGAAAGAGCAAAATCATGATTTGCCTAATGGTATTTTATATCTAAAGGGTGGTGATCTTTCCGAAGAACTTAAGGTTTTTCAAAAAACCACTATTTATGATCTTTCTGATTATTTTGAAGATGACTTTTTTGAAACCAAAAAAGTGGTGCATCTTGCAATGAAATATAAAGTATAAAAAAGGCTTCCGAAACGGAAGCATTTTTGTTATTATCAATTATCCTAAGAACGGATATCTGTAGTCCGTTGGCGGAACAAAAGTTTCCTTAATAGTTCTTGGCGATACCCAACGCAATAAGTTAAGTACAGAGCCAGCTTTGTCGTTTGTTCCTGATGCTCTGGCACCACCAAATGGCTGCTGGCCTACAACAGCGCCTGTTGGCTTATCATTGATGTAGAAATTACCGGCCGCATTTTCAAGTGCTTTCATGCCTTGTTCTATAGCATAACGGTCCTGGCTGAAAATAGCCCCTGTTAAAGCATAAGGAGATGTTTCATCTACCAGCTTAAGGGTTTCTTCCCATTTGGCATCTTCATAAACATATATTGTTAGTACTGGGCCAAAAAGCTCAGTACACATAGTGTCATACTTAGGGCTTGTGGTAACTATAACTGTTGGCTCTACAAAGTAACCCACAGATTTATCATACTTGCCACCTGCAATAATTTCGGCATCCGAAGCATTTTTAGCAGCATCAATGTATTTGGCAAGTTTGTCAAAAGAACCTTCGTGTATTACAGCAGAAACAAAGTTTGAAGGGTCTTCAGGAGATCCCATTTTCATTGAATCTATATCAGCAAGTAAAAGCTCTTTTACTTTTGGCCATATTGATTTTGGTATGTATGCCCTTGAAGCAGCAGAACATTTTTGTCCCTGATACTCAAAAGCACCTCTTGAAAGCGCTGTAGCAACCTGTGCAGGTATAGAAGTAGGGTGGGCAATAACAAAGTCTTTACCTCCTGTTTCCCCTACAATCCTAGGGTATGTTTTATACTTACCAATATTTTGACCAATTTTAGCCCATATATCGTTAAATACGCCGGTTGAACCTGTAAAATGTACTCCTGCAAAATCAGGACTTGATATAAGTGTATCTGTAATCATGCCCGGGTTACCGTGAACCATGTTGATAACACCATCAGGAAGCCCTGCAAGCTTAAATGCTTCCATAATTACATTTGCACTATAAACCTGTGCCGCACTTGGTTTCCATACCACAACGTTACCCATAAGGGCAGGCGAGGCCGGAAGGTTACCGGCTATAGCGGTAAAGTTAAAAGGAGTAATTGCATACACAAATCCTTCCAGTGGGCGGTGCTCCATTCTATTCCATATACCTTCTGAAGATATTGGCTGCTCAGCATATATCTGAGACATGAATTCTACATTAAAGCGAAGGAAATCTATAAGTTCGCATGCTGAATCAATTTCGGCCTGGTGCACGGTTTTTGCCTGTGCAATCATGGTAGCGGCATTTATTTTAGCACGGTAAGGCCCTGCTAAAAGCTCTGCAGCTTTTAGAAATATAGAAGCCCTGTGTTCCCACGCCATTGCAGCCCATTTTTTCTTAGCAGCAAGAGCAGCTTCTATAGCTTTTTCTACGTGCTCTTTTTCGGCTTCATGGTAAGTGCCTACCGTTTTCTTATGATCAAAAGGCGGGTGTATGGTTTTTGTTTTTCCGGTTCTTATTTCTTCAGAACCTATATATAAA
>CAMPIZ010000092.1 GCA_946886675.1 uncultured Flavobacterium sp. | reverse complement strand
ACTTGTAATAGGGAGGTAATTATTTTTAAATATCTTTGTTGAAATGGGAAAGGCTGCCTTCGGGCAGCCTTTTATTTTTGTATATTTTTGAATTAGATTTTTAGTCATTGCAAGTGTGGCAATCTTACAATACGGTTCCTTCTTTCACCTTAAGCTTAGCTCCCTGTTTTACAAGTATTTCCGAACCTTCGGCAAGATATACCGAAGCCGGTTCCATATCCTTAAGGAAGGCAAAATCACTACCATATACGGTTTCAAAATCCACTTTTATATCATATTCCCTTACAGGATATATCTGCCATCTGGGATGTGCCACCTCATATTCTGATGTGATGTTATCGCCTATTTTGGTATAGCCCCAAAAATGCTCGGTAATAAATTCCTCTTCACTACCCTCTTCAATATCCACAGCAGTTTTATCAGCTATTGCAGTAATAATATTCCAGCGTCCTTTTTTCCATGCATACTTAACAGAGAATGCATCATCTGTAATTTTCCATTGATGCAGCGTAGGCAGCGTTTCATAATTTTCATTATACAGGCGGTTTGCCACAAAAGTAAGCGCAGGCCGTGGCACTATTTCCTTAATAAACACTACTCCCCTCTTGTATCCGGCAGTATCTTCATACTTTACATAAAAGCGCAGGTTAATCTCCTCAAAATTAATATGGAAAGGGATTTTAAGGCTAAGCACCTTCGTATCTACAAACATAAAGCCCACAAGGCTTACATAACAGGTCCCGTTCCAAAAATCAAGTTCGGTATTAAAGGGTACATAAGGCTTTAAAACCTCGGGATCTACAGCATAGTTTACCATCACAAGCTTTCGCCACTGTGCATTAAGAAAGGTTTTCTTCATCGGTTTGGTAAGGTTTAATTTCAATAAGAAATTCCTCTTTTTCACTATCGTTTCACCCGCAGTGGAATTCCATATCGACAGGAAAACTAATATATAAAAAAATCCGCCTCAGTGGGCGGATTGTATTTTAATAGGTAAACGTGCCGTACTCGCTCGTTATGGTAAGCTCTTTTTTATCTGACGCCTCTACCCTTCCCACGATTTGCGCATCGATGTTGAATGATTTTGAAATAGCTATAATATCATCGGCAATCTCCTGCGGAACATACAGCTCCATACGGTGGCCGCAGTTAAACACCTGGTACATTTCCTTCCAGTCGGTACCGCTTTGCTCCTGTATCAGCTTAAACAGTGGCGGCACAGGGAACAGGTTATCTTTTATAACGTGTACATTATCTACAAAGTGAAGCACTTTTGTTTGTGCCCCGCCGCTGCAGTGTACCATACCGTGTATATTGGCCGGAGTATATTTTTCCAGTATCTTTTTTATTACAGGTGCATACGTACGTGTAGGCGATAATACCAGCTTACCTGCATCTATAGGACTGCCTTCTACAGCATCCGTAAGCTTTACATTACCGGAATACACCAGCTCTGACGGTACTGCGGCATCAAAGCTTTCAGGATATTTTTCAGCAAGGTAATTATTAAAAACATCGTGGCGTGCAGAAGTAAGTCCGTTACTGCCCATACCACCGTTGTAACCTTTTTCATAACTCGCCTGCCCAAAAGAAGCAAGCCCCACAATAACATCTCCGGCTTTAATGTTGGCGTTGTCTATAACGTCTTTACGCTTCATGCGTGCCGTTACGGTAGAGTCTACAATTATGGTACGCACAAGGTCGCCCACATCAGCCGTTTCTCCTCCTGTAGAGTGGATAGTAACACCAAATTTGCCAAGCTCCTCTATAAGCTCCTCGGTACCGTTGATGATAGCCGAAATAACCTCACCCGGAACCAGGTTCTTATTACGCCCTATGGTAGAGGACAGCATAATGTTGTCTGCCGCGCCCACACAAAGCAGGTCGTCTATATTCATGATAAGTGCATCCTGTGCTATGCCTTTCCAAACCGAGATGTCGCCTGTTTCCTTCCAGTACATGTAAGCAAGGGATGATTTTGTACCCGCGCCGTCTGCATGCATAATAAGGCAGTAATCCTCATCATTAGTAAGGTAATCAGGTACAATCTTGCAGAATGCTTTTGGAAATAAGCCTTTATCTATGTTTTTTATGGCGTTGTGCACATCTTCCTTAGAAGCCGAAACGCCCCTTAGGCTATAGCGTTTGCTGTTATCAGAACTCATGAAATAGGGTTTGTATTGCTGTGTGCAAAGATAACTTTAATTTGTTAATGTGGCAATTAATTATCTGCTCTGTCATTTCGAATAGAGTGCAACGTTATGAGAAATCTTTTTAAAGAGATTCCTCACTGCACTGCGTTCAGTATCGGAATGACATGCTTAGTCGTTTAGATTGCTTCGTTCCTCGCAATGACTTCATGAGTAAGCAATGGCATTAGGCTCTGTAGCGTAAAGAAAATTATGAATGAGGCGTAAAAAAGCATTCGCTGTTTGAGCGATAGCGAGTTCGAATGGTTTAGCCGAATGAAATAATTTTTAGCTTAAGGAGCCCAGCCTTGACTTTTTGTTTCTTTTGTGTCAAGACAAAAGAAAAGAAAACGCACCCTGACCGGGGAACTTTTACTCATCTATAGTAGAGATTCCTCACTACACTGCGTTCCGTATCGGAATGACAATGCGCTATGTCATTTCGACCAGCGGGATAAATCTCAAAGATGTCTTAATACCCGCAATGAGATGAGAATTCAAAATTTAAAATTCATCATTTAAAATAAAGAAAAGCTATTCGTTTTCTACAACAAGTACTTCTACCCTGCGGTTTGCAGCGCGTTCTTCCTCATTGTTTTCCGGTAATGGGTAAAGCGGCTGTGTGGTTCCCAAGCCTTCAAAAGAAAGGCGGCTTTTAGGTACGCCATACTGCTGCAAAAACATAAAAATGGCTTTGGCTCGCTTGGTGCTCAGGTCTCGGGGATCGCCCTCCATACAGCAAATATGCCCCTGTAATTTTATTTTAAGCTTTGGGTGCAGGCGCATAACTTCTAAAAGCTCAAACAGCCTTGGGCGTGACTCCGGGGTTATGGCAAAAGTATTCTCAAAAAAGTTAAGGTTCTTTATTGCCAGGTGCTCCCCTGCTTTGGCCTCACCCACTTTTTTCATAAAAACAGTATCAAGCACAATTTCATCAGTTGTGCCATCGGGGTTGCGAAGCACTATCCTTTCGGTATATACTATAGGTTTTTTTACAGGTTCGGGCTTTGGCTCTTCTTCTATGCCCAGTATTTCGTTTTCCCGGTGCAGTTCATCCTTACGGATGTAAAAAATATCTACCCTCCTGTTTTTGGCTTTGTCGTCGTAGTGCTTGTGCAGCTCACCAAAACTACGGGTTTTAAAGTCGTCGCGAATTTTGATATTACCCTTAATCAGTCCGTATACATAGTTTACCCTGTTTTGTGCAAGGGTATCGTTAAACTTTACTGTTCCGTCCTCATCGGTAAAGCCATTTATAGAAACTACTTTAGAATCTTTGTTGGCCGACATCCATGCTTTAAAAATACGCATCTGGTCGGCATCCATTTCATATTTATTGGATTCAAAATATACTGAATACTGTTTTTGTGCAGCCATTTTAAAAGGCAGTACAATAAATATAAGGAGGGCAATAAGGCTTCTCATCTTCATAAAACTATGGTGTATCACGAAAATAGGCTTTTATTTTTTATAAAAACGTTAATTTTCTATAATCTCAATCTCCACGCGGCGGTTAGCATCACGCTCTTCATCATTTTTTTCAGGCAGTGGATAAACAGGGCGGCTGCTTTGAAAACCCTGGTAAGAAAGCCTGCTCTTGTCAATACCATTACGAACTAAAAAATCGTATACAGCTTTGGCACGCTTTTCTGAAATATTAGCTACCTCTTGCTCCTGGCAGCATATATGCCCCTGAATATCAATTTTAAGTTTTGGCCTGTTGCGCATTATAACCAGGAGTTCGCTTAACACGGCCCTTGAACCGGGAACCACAATATCTGAATGGTTATAAAAATACAGGTTAGGCAGTTTTAGCCTGTCTCCTGTTTTAGAATTATCAATCTTTTGGGTAAGCTCTGTGGTTTCCGTTTTTTCAACCTTCTTTTCTTTTATAGGTAAGTGGTAGTAAACTTCAACCTTTCTGTTTTTTGCCTGCTCTGCATCCTGCTCAAAATTTTCACCAAAACCTCTAACATCAATACCTTTAGGAATCCTAACTTTAAAACTTTTAAGCCTTTCTAGCATATCCTGCGCCCTTCGCTCAGAAAGTTTTTCATTGTATTCTATACTTCCTACGCTATCGGTATAACCATACACTTTCTGTATTACGGCTTCTTTATTGGCTAAAATCCATTTGTCAAGATCTTTAAGGGAACTGCTGTTTACCTCATCAATATCAAAATCGAAGTAAAAGGTTTGTTTCTCCTGTGCAACAGAAGTAATACAAACCATAAACAGGAATAAGTGTAAAAATAGTTTCATGTAAGAGCTTTACTATAAAACGTATTATTTTCGTAAATAGTACAAAAAAACTCCCCAACCTTTCGGGAGGGGAGTTTTACAATTAATATAGACGTTGCAAATTATCGTGTAAACAATAACTCTCTGTACTTAGTAAGTGTCCAAAGCTCATCGTCAACAAGAAGTTCCAGCTTGTCGCAGTGGTTTCTTATTATATCAAAATATGGCTTCACTTTATCGCAGTAAGCATTAGCCATCTCTTCGCTGGTTGTAAGAGTGTTTGCTTTTTTACGCTCTTCGGTCATTTCCTCAACTTTAGAGTTGATACCTGCAATATGCTCAGAAATTTCCCTTATAAGTGTAATCTGCTCTTTACCTATCTTTTCGAACTCACTGCCAAAAATTTCCTTAAGGCCTTTTACGTTCTCAATAAGTACGTTTTGGTAACGGATAGCTGTAGGAACTACGTGGTTTCTTGCAATATCGCCAAGCACACGGCCCTCTATCTGTATTTTTTTAGTATATTCTTCAAGCTCGATTTCATAACGGGCTTCTACCTCAACATGGTTCATAACGCGAAGCTCCTCAAATAAAGCAAGTGCACTTTTAGAAACTTTAGCCTTAAGCGCTTTAGGCGTAGTCTTGTTGTTACTTAGACCGCGTTTCGCAGCTTCTTTTTCCCACTCTTCGCTGTAACCGTCTCCTTCAAAAAGAATATTTTTAGTTTCCTTAATATACTCTCTCAGAATGTTGAAGATAGCATCATCTTTCTTCATGCCTTTTGCTGCGATAAGCGCATCAACTTCTTTCTTAAAGTCTTTAAGCTGCTTAGCCACAATAGCATTAAGTATCGTCATTGAATTAGCACAGTTTGCGCTTGAGCCTACAGCCCTGAACTCAAATTTGTTTCCTGTAAATGCAAACGGAGAGGTTCTGTTCCTGTCTGTATTATCAAGTAATACATCCGGAATTTTGCCTACTACGTTAAGTTTAAGGTCGGTTTTCTCCTGAGGTGAAAGTTTACCGTTAGATACACCTTCAAGCTCCTCAAGCACTTTTGTAAGCTGCTGGCCAATAAATACTGAGATAATAGCCGGCGGTGCCTCGTTTGCTCCTAATCTGTGGTCGTTAGACGCAGATGCAATAGAAGCTCTCATCAACTGCTCGTTTTGGTAAACAGCCTTAATAGTGTTGATAAAGAACGTAAGGAACTGCAGGTTGCTCATAGGTGTTTTACCAGGGCCCAGCAGGTTTACGCCGGTATCTGTAGCAAGCGACCAGTTGTTATGCTTACCGCTTCCGTTAACTCCTTTAAATGGCTTCTCATGGAAAAGCACTTTAAAGTCATGGCGCTCTGCAACTTTCTGCATTACATCCATAAGTAGTGAGTTATGGTCTACCGCAAGATTTGTTTCCTCAAATATAGGTGCAAGCTCAAACTGGTTTGGCGCCACCTCATTATGACGGGTTTTTACCGGGATACCTAAAAGCATACACTCGTTTTCAAGATCCCTCATATAGTTAAGCACCCTAGTAGGTATAGAACCAAAATAATGGTCTTCCAGCTGCTGCCCTTTTGCAGAAGTATGCCCTAAAAGCGTACGGCCTGTTAAAAGTATATCCGGCCTTGACGCTGCAAGAGCAGAATCTACAAGAAAATATTCCTGCTCCCATCCAAGAGTTGGGGTAACCTTTTTAACGTTTTTATCAAAGTATCGGCAAACTTCTGTAGCTGCCTCATCAATAGCATGTAGTGCACGCAGTAAAGGTGTTTTATAGTCGAGCGCCTCACCTGTGTAAGATACAAACACTGTAGGTATACATAAAGTAGTACCAAATATAAATGCAGGAGAAGTTGGGTCCCACGCAGTATAGCCACGTGCTTCAAAAGTATTACGTATACCTCCGTTAGGGAAGCTTGAAGCATCCGGCTCCTGTTGTACTAATTGGCTTCCGCCAAATTTTTCTATCGGGTCGCTGCCGTCAAAAGAAGTTTCAAAAAATGCATCATGCTTCTCTGCGGTAGTACCTGTTAATGGCTGAAACCAGTGCGTATAGTGAGTAACGCCTTTGCTAAGGGCCCACTCTTTCATACCCATGGCTACATAGTCAGCCAGTTTTCTTTCAATTTTTGTTCCATACTGTACAGCTCCTTTTACTGCCTGGTATGCTTCAGACGTTAAAAATTGACGCATAGATTTGTCGTTGAACACATTGCTGCCAAAGATGGCAGACTTGCGGTCCAGTTCTTCTACTTTGACCGGCTTTCTGCTGGTGGTTTCTTTTAAGGCCTGAAAACGAAATGTTGACATGAAACTGATTTTTTAGTTAGTAATGATATTAAAATCTGCACAAATATACAAATT
>CAMPIZ010000091.1 GCA_946886675.1 uncultured Flavobacterium sp. | reverse complement strand
TCTTTTATCTTTGCAGGCTTAAAATCGATATAAAAATGGCATTATCAAAAATCCTTACTTCACATATAGAAAAAGCGGTAAACGAATTGTTTGGTTTAACCCTGGAAAAGGTTGAGCTGCAGGCAACCCGCAGGGAGTTTGAGGGTGATATTACCATGGTTATATTTCCACTGGTTAAGCAGTTAAAAAGTAATCCGGTAGAATTAGGAAATAAGATAGGGCAATACCTTGTTGAGAACTCAGATATGGTAAATCGCTTTAATGTGGTTTCCGGTTTTCTTAATATGGTTATATCAGATGCATATTACCTGGACCTTTTTAATGATATTAAAGAAGATGAGAACTTTGGGATTCTAAATCCGCAGCCGGGTGATAAGGCTGTAATGGTAGAGTATTCATCTCCCAATACAAATAAACCGCTGCATTTAGGCCACGTGCGTAATAACCTGTTGGGTTACTCAGTGGCTGAAATAATAAAAGCTTCCGGTAAAAAAGTATACAAAACCCAGATTATAAACGACAGAGGTATCCACATCTGCAAATCCATGCTTGCCTGGGAAAAATTTGGTAACGGAGCAACTCCTGAGAGTACAGGCCTTAAAGGAGACAAGTTGGTTGGAAATTATTATGTTGAGTTTGAAAATGAATTAAGGAATCAGGCTAAGCCAATTTATGAAGCTTTTGCAAGAGGTGATTTTTCAGAAGATAAAACAGGATCGAGAGAGAAGTTAAGTAAATGTATTATAGAAATTACTGATTTTTGGAAGAGGCGTGAGGATTTAACGTCTAACTTGGATCTTAATAAATTAATGTCTTTTAATGAAGACTTGGCTTCTGACGTAAGAAGAGCTTCTGAGGGTAGAGCTTTTATTTCTAAGGTGTTTTCTGAATTTAAAAAATCAGCAGATGATGATTTATTGAAATCTAAATCTTTTAAAGAAGTAGATGCATTATTAAAACCGATTATTTCATTAGAAGATAAAATTGATAATCTTGTTTCTGAAATTAATGATACTGCCCGTAATAGTACGGTGGTAATGCAAGAAGCTAAAGAAATGCTTCGTAAATGGGAAGCGGGAGATGTTGAGGTTATTGCGCTTTGGGAAAAGATGAACCAATGGGTATATGATGGCTTTGCCCAAACCTACAAAAACATGGGGGTTGACTTTGATAGTTATTATTATGAAAGCAATACCTATCTTTTAGGTAAAGATGTAGTGGAAGACGGTTTGGCAAGAGGCGTTTTCTTTAAAAAAGAAGACGGTTCAGTTTGGATAGATCTTACAGAAGACGGCCTCGATGAAAAACTTGTATTGCGTTCAGATGGTACATCTGTTTACATAACGCAGGATATAGGTACAGCAATTCAGCGTATAAAAGATTATCCTGATGTAGGGGGTATGGTATATACAGTAGGTAATGAGCAGGACTATCACTTTAAAGTGCTTTTCCTTATACTTAAAAAACTTGGTTTTGCATGGGCAGAAAACCTGTATCACCTGTCTTATGGTATGGTAGACCTGCCATCAGGAAAAATGAAAAGCCGTGAAGGTACAGTGGTAGACGCAGACGACCTGATGCAGGAAATGACCACTACAGCCAAAAAGATATCGGAAGAGCTTGGTAAGCTTGATGGTTATTCGGATGAGGAAAAGGCAAGGCTGTATAAAATGATAGGCCTTGGAGCCCTTAAATACTATATACTTAAAGTAGATCCTAAAAAACGTATTCTGTTTAACCCGGAGGAATCAGTTGATTTTGCCGGTAATACAGGGCCCTTTATACAATATACCTATGCCAGGATCCAGTCGCTTATACGAAAAGCTGATTTTGATTACAGCAAATCATTAAGCCCGGCTGATATTACCCTGCATGAAAAAGAAAAAGAATTGCTAAAGCTTATAGCACAGTATCCTGATATTATACAAAGTGCAGCCGAAGGCCACAGCCCTGCTGTTATAGCTAACTATGTGTATGAGCTTGTAAAAGAATACAATTCGTTTTACCAGACTGTTCCAGTATTGGGCAGCGAAGTTGAGAATGAAAAGGTATTCAGGATTCAACTGTCTAAAAAAGTAGGCGATACAATAAAGTCTGCTTTCGGGCTTTTGGGCATAGGTGTGCCGGAGAGAATGTAATTGTTAATTACCAAGTTTTGTGAGCCAAAAAAACAAGCCTTATTTTTTTCAGTCGTATGCTATCGTCATACTATCGGTAGGCGCCTTTCTGGTGTTTAAGGAGTTTTTGCCTAAAAAGATTTTTACTGAATCCGGCGGATTAAATAAAAATGTGGTTGTAGACAGTCTTTTACTTGAGGCAATAGAAACATCGGACACAATTGCCGTAAAAGATACGCTAACAAACACCCGGATTGTTTTTGAAGAAAAAGAGGGGGTAAAGTTCCCGCCCGAAACTTTTGAAAACTACAAAGGCTATCAATATCTGGTGCCGCTTTATGCTAAGTTATATCAACTGGAAACAAAAGGAGGGGGTAATGTAAGGATTGCCTATTTTGGAGATTCCATGAATGATGGCGATATGATAGTGCAGGATTTTCGTTCAAGCCTTCAGGAAAAATTTGGAGGTGAGGGCGTAGGTTTTGTAAATATTACTTCAGAGTCTGCTGCATCAAGAAGTACGGTAACACATCAGTTTTCAGGTAACTGGAAAACCTTATCATATCTTAATATCAAAAATCCCGAGAGCCCTTTTGGTGTAAACGGTCATGTGTTTTTTACAAAAAGAGATACTGTTAATCCGGTTTGGGTAAAATATAAGGCTAATAATTTCAGGCACCTTACCAGGCTTAACAGTCCTACACTCTTCTACGGAAGATCTTCTAACAAGAGTGGTGAAGTTGCTGTTATTATAGGTAAAGATACACTTTACAAAAAACTTGATCCTGTAAGGGGTGTTAATACACTTATGGTTTCATCTGGCGACCTTAAATCGTTTCAGGCAAACTTTAAGGCTGCTGATTCCATACCTTTTTACGGGTTTAACTTTGATAATGGAAAGGGAGTACATGTAGATAACTTTTCTAACAGGGGTAACTCAGGACTGCCTATCTCGACGTTCAATAAAAATGTTATGAAAGCTTTTAATGAAAAGCTGGGTTACGATCTTATTGTGTTGCAGTATGGCACAAATGTGCTTAACTACGGTTCTTTAAACTATAGCTGGTATGAAAAAAGAATGGCCAGGGTAGTAAACCATTTAAAGGAATGCTTTCCGGGTGTAGCAATATTGGTTATTTCTACTGCCGATAAATCTACAAAGTATGACATGGAAATGAAAACCGATTCGGCTGTAGTTCCTTTAACACAGGCACAAAAACGTTATGCCGTACAAAGTGAAGCTGCTTTTGTAAACCTGTACACGCTTATGGGAGGTGATGGATCTATGGTGAAGTGGGTAGAGGAAGTGCCGGCACTGGCAAATAAAGATTACACACACTTTAATTATCGTGGCGCAAAAAAAATATCCGACCTTATTTATAATCAGGTTATTTCGGGCTATGAACAGTATAAGAAGCTGAAAAACAAAGCCAGAAAACCTGAACCTGAAATAAAGCAGGAAGAAACCGATTCTATAATACATAAAACCGATACCATTCATGAAGAGTAAACTGTTGTTTTTTATTTTATGGATGGCCTTCACGGTTAAATGTAATGCCCAAACTGATACTACTGAGGTAGCTATGGACAGCATAGTTATTGATTCTGTGGTAGTTATTTCTGATAACATCATCACCAATACTTCTGCAATACAAGCAGTATTTGAAAAGCTATACGCTTTAGAACAGGGCGACAGCAGCCATGTAAATATTGTTCATATAGGAGACTCGCATATACAGGCCGATCTTTTTACGGCTGAAATACGCAGAAATCTTCAGGAAAGGTTTGGCAATGCAGGATGCGGATTTTCATTTCCGCACAACCTCGCCAATACAAATGGCAGTTATTATGTAAGATATAAATCTAATACCTCATGGGAAAGCAGAAGAAATATTTATCCACCTGATGGCACACCTGTTGGGCTAAGTGGAATTAGGCTTACTGCGAAGGAAGATTTTGTTCTGGAACTGGAAACACGTGATGAGGCTTATAACTTCAACACGCTTAAAATTATTACACCACAAAACAGGCCACTATTTGATGTCGCCACCAGCAGCAAAACAATTGTTTTAGAATCTTCTGTACCTAAAACAATCACACATAGAATTAAGAGTGGCGAAGCACTTTCCATTATTGCAGAAAAATACGGTATTACCGTGTCCCAGATAAAAAAAGCAAACGGGCTGCGTTCTAACAATATCAGAGCCGGGAAAACACTTAAGATACCAACAGGACAGAAAGAAAAAAGACAGGTAAGCAGGTCAGAGTTTATTCCGCTGGCTTTAAGCCAAGATTCACTATCTAACTTTTATTATAGTAAAGAGCCATTATCTAAAATATACCTTTTGCCTGCTAAAGAGGCAAAAGAATATACCCTTAATGGACTTATACTGGAAAAAGATGTTCCGGGAATCCTTTATCATAGTATAGGTGTAAACGGTGCCAAATGTTCCGATTATAATAAATATCCGCTGTTTTTTGAGCAGCTTCCGACTTTAAAACCTGATTTAATAGTGATCTCATTAGGAACAAATGAATCTTTTGATAAAATGCCTGTGACGGATTACATGGTTCAGCTAAATTTATTTATTGAAAGTATAAGAACTAACTATCCCGATGCAGCTATATTGGTAACAACACCGCCGCCATCTTTATTTAAGAGAAAGTATCCTAATACGTTTGTGGGAGATTATTCTAAGAAGATACTGATTCAGGAAACAGAAAAAAACTATGCTTCCTGGGATATGTTTACAGTTCTTGGCGGACTGTTTAGTGTAAAGGAAAATGCTGAAAAAGGATTAATGTCTACAGACAGGATTCATTACTCCAGGCAGGGATATGAGCATCAGGGCAAATTATTTACAGAAGCTTTTTTAAACGCATATAACAATTTTAAAACCAACAGGTAATAATGCAGTTTTCGGATTTAATGCCGCACATTTCGTGGCAGGATGTAGCAGGATGGTTTGCATATAACCCTAATGAACCTTTGCTTTTTAACTCGGCTAGGTTTTTAAAACTTTTTGTGGTTTTTTATGCTGTATATATCCTGTTGAGAAATACATTTCATCTTAGGATACTGTATGTAATTGCATTTTCATTATACTTTTATCAGCAGTCCAGCGGTATATATTTTTTATTGCTGCTGTTTACCTCTATACTCGATTATACATTGAGTTATTTTCTTTACAGGGAAACCAATGCTGCTAAACGGAGAATTTATGTTTGGTTTAGTGTAATAGTTAACCTTACCTTCCTGGGATATTTTAAATATACCAATTTTCTTATAGGCAACTACAATGACCTGTTTGGCGGAACATTTTCGTTTCATGATATTATACTTCCGGTAGGAATATCTTTTTATACATTCCAGTCCATAAGTTATACCATAGAGATATACCGAAAGGAAATTACCCCGGCAAAGAGCTTTCCGGACTATCTTTTCTTTGTTTCATTCTTTCCGCAACTGGTTGCAGGCCCTATTGTGAGGGCAAAAGATTTTATCCCAAAGATATATGAAAAGTTTACTGTTACTAAGGAAGAAGTAAACTATGGACTCTTTCTTATTATTGGAGGGCTTATTAAGAAAACAGTTATATCTGATTATATATCGGTAAACTTTGTGGATAGGATTTTTGATTCACCTAACAGTTATACCGCTTTTGAAAACCTAATGGCCTCCTATGGCTATACTATACAGATTTACTGCGATTTTTCAGGTTATTCCGACATGGCTATAGGTTTGGCATTACTGCTGGGTTTTGAGCTTCCGCCTAACTTTAAGACTCCTTACAAATCAGCATCCATAACTGAATTCTGGAGAAGATGGCATATATCCCTTTCCACATGGCTTAAAGACTTTCTTTATATATCAGTAGGGGGTAACCGTCATGGTTCTATTGCAGGTTTCCTGTTTCCAGCCATTTTCTTCTTTGGACTTATAATATGGGGTATTACATATGGGCCTGAGAGCAATATACCGCTTATAATAGCTTTAAGCTCTGTTACGCTTTTTGTACTATCTTTTGCGCTCGCAAAAGATAAGGAAAAGGCTATGTTTACCAATGCCAACCTTATGACAACAATGCTTTTAGGCGGTTTGTGGCATGGGGCAAGTTTGAGGTTTATAGTATGGGGTGCATTACACGGTATGGGACTTGCTTTCCATAAAATATTCACAGAGCTTTTTCCCTCAAAAAAAGATACTCAAAAAACTTTTTCTGGCAGAATATGGAAATTTATCGCAGTGCTCATTACTTTTCATTTTGTCGCCTTTTGCTGGATATTTTTTAGGGCTAAAGATTTTAATACTGCTTTGCAAGTAATACAAAACATAGGCAAAATGACATTCGACCTTCAGCAGTGGCAAACTATAATTACAGGGTATAAAAATGTATTCATGCTTATGGCAATAGGGTATGTATGGCACTTTTTACCTTCTGGTTTTACTGAGTTTATGAAGCAGTCTTTTTACAAGACTCCACTGGTACTCAAGGGAGTGTTGCTGGGGTTGGTTTACTGGCTGGTTTATGCAGCAGCTTCTGCCGGGCCACAGCCATTTATATATTTCCAGTTCTAAAAAGAAAGCATTTTTTCACCATTTTGTTTATTTTTTTGTTAATTTTCTGCCTTCAATAAGAAACATTAAATTAACCATTATGAGAAAAAAACTACCTTTTTTATCT
>CAMPIZ010000090.1 GCA_946886675.1 uncultured Flavobacterium sp. | reverse complement strand
GTTCTTTTACTTATTGATTTTAAATTTTCAGATTTTCTCATTCACTATTCTATTATCTCAATTTTTCTCTTTATCTCATTACCTTTTTCATCAGTTACGGTAATATAGTATTTACCCGATGCTGCTTTAACAGGCATCTCATGAAAAGTTTGGGTTTCACCCAGGTACTTGTTGCCTAAATACCAAAATAATTTGGCATCAGGCCGTGTATGTGCTGTTTTAAGTACAAAAGGCTGTACAACGCCGTTAAAATCTTTGGTAAGATATATTTTACCATCTTCTTTTGGATATATAAAATCCATATAGTTTCCGGATGTTCCTCTACAGTCCTCCCGATAAGGCGGCAGGGAGATATAATACATATGAAGGCTGCGGTAGTACCACTCCATAACAGGCGGCAGCACAAACCACGGCTTTGTAATAATATTATCAACACTCTCGCAGCTACTGTTTACCTGATATTGCCCTGATGCATCAAGATGTACCAGCCTATGATACGGACATACAGCCGTCTTCCTGCCTGTATGTGGTATCCATTGCTTTACGGTTGGGCAGTACTGTCCAGCCAGATGGCCGCTCAATTGGCATACCTCAGCTTCCTCCAGATCGTTGTAAGGTGTAACAAACCATCTCTGCCTTGGCAGCAGGTTAAAAACATCAAACAAAACAGGGGCAGCACTGCTAACTCCGGTAAGCGACGGCCTGCCTTCTCCGGAAGCATTACCTACCCATACCCCTACAACATATTTAGAATTAGTGCCTATAGCCCATGCATCGCGCCCTCCAAAACTGGTTCCTGTTTTCCAGGCTATTTCAAGCGAGGAATCATAAAATTTCCAGGCCTCGTCACCTTCCGGCCTGTTTACTTCTTTCATAGCGTTATAGGTAAGCCAGATGGCTCCCGCTCCTAAATTAGGTTTGTTATATATCGTTTTGCCGAAAGTCCTCTTAACACTGCTATCCCAGTTAAGGTTGGCTAACTCTGCATCCCTGTAGCGGGCTTCATGATTATTAAAATAATTGAGTGTAGATGTGAGACCCGCATAAGCACGGCATAAATCCCAAAGGTTAGACTCGGCTCCACCGAGTATTAAAGAAAGTCCATAGTGATTTGGATGTTGCTTGATATCACTTAGCTTAAAGTTTTGAAGATGCTCATAAAAACGGTATACGCCATAATCCTTAAGCATCAACACCGAAGGTATATTAAGGGAACGTGCCAGCGCCTTTTGAGCAGGCACAGCTCCGTCATAGGTAAGGTCATAGTTTTTAGGGCTGTATCCTGCTATCTGTGTTGGCACATCTGCCACAAGGGTATTGGGCAGGAGTTCACCTTCATCCAGCATGGAAGCAAATAATAAAGGTTTAAGTATACTCCCTGTACTTCGGGGTGCAGGAATAATATCCACATCCTTCTGATGCGCTCTGTCGGTAGGTGAATTGCCTACGTAAGCCAGTATATTCCTCGTTTCAGCATCAACTACAAGAATTGCCAGATTGTAAATTTCTGTTTGCCTGTATTCCTGATAATAGCGGGCCGCAATTTGGTTAGCCCTGCCTTGCAGCGCATTTTTTACTGTTGTTTTAATACGTTCCCCTTCATGGGTTTTAGCTATGTGCTGCAACAGGTGCTGTGCTGTTTGCGGCAGCTCATATGGCTTTTCAGGCAGTGGTTCGTGTAAGGAAAGCTCATAAGTTACCTTATCTATAACTTCTTCCTCATAAAGTTTTTTTAACAGCCGGTTTCTTTTACCCAACAGTTGCTCCTGGTTTTTACCCGGATAAATAAGGCTGGGCGCATTAGGCAGTACTGCAAGAGTAGCTGTTTCTGCCCAACTAAGCTGATGCGGACGCACGCCAAAATAACGCCAGGAAGCCATTTCCAGCCCAACAACATTGCCTCCATAAGGAGCGTGGGCAGCATACAAGCCCAGTATTTCATCTTTTGAATGCCTTAACTCCAGGCGGGTGGCAAGTACAAGCTCAATTATTTTTTCCAGATAGCTGCGTGCTTTACCTTCGCGCGAAAGCCGGATAACCTGCTGCGTTAAGGTACTCCCGCCCCTTACTACTCTGCCAGCCCTGTAATTTTGCTTTATGGCATTTACTATCGCAACAGGATTAAATCCCGGATGAGAATAAAAATACTGATCCTCAAAATAAACTATACATTGTTTAAATTTATAAGGTATACTGTCCTGTGCCGGAAAACGCCATTGGCCGTCTCGGGCTATCCTCGCTGCGAGCAAATCACCCTCAGTACTTTCAATAACTGTTGAGTAAGGCTCATTAAAAAGCTTTTTCGGAAGGCAGAAATAGTAAACAAGCAGCAGGACAAAACCTATTCCCAGCTTTATCCTGTGCTTATTTATCCATTTTACAATTATTCTTTTACGACTTTCACCCATTGCCCTTTGGTTCGTGCCAGATAAGAGTTATCATACATTGCCTCACACTGCACGCCCGGCAGATAATAACTGCCAGGATAAGAAGCGTTAAGCAGTATCCTGAAGCTTTTTGTTTCATTAGCCTTAAGTGGAAAATAGAAGTTGGTCCTGTCGTCCCTTATATCGATGTAATCTGCCTGGTTTTCTGCAAAGCTGCCAAAGTCTGTAAACCTTGTGTTCACTATCTCCCATCCTGACGGAATTATTTGCGTTAAAGCTATGTTGTCTACCCCCTCACCCTTAAGATTGCTTATATACACTTCTGCCACAAACTCCGTACCCTGCTTAAGGGATGCCGGGTTAACAGCATTGCCTGCCCTGTCTTTAAAGTTTATGGAAGCAGCAAGCCCCCGCTGCTCTACCTGCTCTTCACCTACAGGTAAAATACCACTATAAATTACTTTGGCATATAAGGTAGCGTCCTTATTGTTTTTAACCGTTACGCTATTATTATCCCCTACGGCAAGCACTCTGTCGGCAAAAGTTTTACTGGTACTAATGCTTTGGGTTTTACCTCCATTTGTATACTGTATATCGATACCTTTTGTTCCATTGGCTTTTGCAAACTTTGACATGGAGTATAAACAATAGGCTGTTGTCTGCGTACTCATCCACATGCGGGAAGACATCGCATCTGCCAGTTTAATGGCCATCTCAAAAGCCTTTTCTTTCTGTCCCAGTATAACCAGTGTTTCCAGTGCCATAGCCCTGTTACGTTCTGCTGATCCATAGTAATAATACCTGTACCCGGTATCCGGTTCAAGACTGCTTTGATTAAGCAGTGTAAGCCCCACATTTTTTTGCCCGGCAAGCGCATAGGCAGCAGCAAGTCTTAACTTCGATTCGTTTGAAATACCCTGTGTTTCCCTCAGCCTGTTCATCGAAGAAAGGTCCGGAGCTCCGGCCAAAGCAAGGGTATACAGCCTGTAAGCCTGCGCAAAATCATTATGATAAGCTTCATAATAACGCCATTGTCTTGCCATTTTCTGCTGGTAGGAAAGCCACTGCCTTTTAGCATTAAGCGGCAGGGTATATCCTTTTTTCTCAGCCTCTATAAAGAAATGCCCTACATAGCTTGACCCCCAGTCGTCCGGGTTAAGGTTACCCGGCCAGTATACAAAACCTCCTTCTGCTGACTGGTATTGGGACAGTTTTTGTATCGCTGCAGTAACATTGCGCTGTATCTTCTGTTTTCTTACCTCATCAATATCGGCTACATCATTAAGATAAAGCTGAGGAAATGCGCCCGAAGTTACCTGCTCAAGGCATCCGTGAGGGTATTGTATAAGATAATCCAGCCTGCGGTTAAAATCGATGGAAGGGAAAGACGAAACTTCCAGCCTTGCCTTATTGCTGCCCGGCACGCCAAAGGCCTCCCAGTTTAAGGCTGCCGAACTGTTTGGTTCTATAATAACCGACTTAAAGTTTTGTGTAACGGGATTAGGGTTCACTATATCAAGCTCTACATCATAACTGGCTTTTTCGCTGCCGGAAATGGCAGTAACTGTAACCTTACCAATACCCGTAAGATCGGCCACTTTAAGATCAAAGTAAGCTATTTTTTCATCAGGCTGGCTAAATGATACTGTTTGTTTTGAAGCACCATTTACCTTAAAGCCATTATTGGTTTTTACCTGTACTGTTACATTTTTTACATAATTCTCCATTGCAAATACCGTTACCGGAAGTGTTACGGTTTCGCCCGGTGTAACTTTTCTGGGAAGGGAAGCCAGCAACATAAGCGGACTTTTTACCGGAGTTGTTTTTTCTGCACTGCCATAAGCATTAGTATCGGTATTGGCTGCCACAACCATAGTTCGCACAGAGCCTATATATTTTGGCAATTTTATAGTATGCGATTTTGTCTGGCCTTTACCCAGCGTATAAGGCCCCATATAGATTACCACAGGCTTAAAACGATTGGCTTTTTTTGCCTGTCCGCCCCCTAAATCCTCATCTCCGCCTATACTGAATATCTGGTTGACCTTACCGCCGTAAGCGCCTATAATATCATCATACACATCCCATGTCTTTACTCCAAGCGCTTCTTTTGCATAAAAGCTGTCCCACGCATTAGGTGTGGTGAAACGTGTAAGGTCCAACAGGCCTTCGTCTACAATTGCTATGGTATAAGTCATTGCCCTGCCCGATTTTTCATTAACCTTAATGGTAGCTTTCTGTTCGGGCTTTAATACTGCAGGCATACTTATTTGCGGTTCCAGTATGGTATTTTTATCCACTATATCAACAGGTACTATACCATACAACCTTATAGGCGAATCATTTTTAGTACCGGCATGGGGCTGCAGCAGGGTAATATGCACATATACATTAGGCGCCATTTTAGTTGAAACAGGTATCTCTACCTGGGTTTCCCCTTTTTTGGTTTCTGCCCAGTGGGTTTCAATAACTTTAGATCCGTTTTCAAGAGAAATTAACGCCCTGCCCCCTTCACCGGAAGGAAAAGATATTTTCATTTTCTCACCTACAGCATATTTATCCTTATTTGTAGTAAACACAAGCATCGAAGCCTCTTCCCCTCCTGTGTTCTTTGTACGGCCGGACCAGTAAGGATAATCTATTAAAACAGTGCCCCCGGCAGAGTGTCCGCTTTCTGTATCGGTAACCCTTATCAGGTAGCGCCCCCATTCATCTTCGTCGGTTGCAAAACTAAAAGATGCCTTGCCATTTGCATCGGTCGCGATGTTTTGTGAATAATATGGTGTATTTGACACTGCCGAACTATAAGATGATAAATTATCGTTTGTAGCATCCCACCACCATCGCCAGTCCACCTTATATACCCTCGCCTCCAGTTTTTTTGAAGCCTTCGGTCTTCCTTTTTCATCTACCGTAACAACATCAAAGCGGTTTGCCTTTCCGGTTTCCAGCATACCATACTTGTTGCCTTCCGGCATATTTACACCCACATAGGTTTCAAATGGGGAATATGATGCTGTAATAACATCGGTACTAAAGTCACCGCCTTTTTCATATGCCTTTGTCATAATTACTGCTTTAAGCATACCCGGTGCCCTGGATTGCAGCTTAGGCTGAAGTGTAACAGTGGCCGAGCCATTATCATTTGTCCTTCCCGTATAAATATTTACTTCCTCTGTCCTGAACGGTTGTGCTGGGTCATCAAAAACATAATTATGATAGTTTTTAAATGTGGTTTTCTGTTTCATAAACCTGGCCTGCATTTCCAGTTTAAGGTCTTTGGCAATTGCACCATGCAGCCATGCTACATCTACTTTTGCCGTGTTCTTTTCAGACCCGTATATTGTCCTACCGGTAAAGCCGTTTTTTATTTTAAGCCTATTTGGCTTAATGGTTTCAATTTTTATGCTTTTATAAAATCTTGCACCACCTATAGAGACTACCGCTTCCCAGTTTCCTGTGGGTGCCGTTTGCAGTGTAGGCACTATAAACTTATAATGATTTTTTGCAGAATAGCTCTGTACGGCTTCAAAAACAAGTTTCCCTTTAGGGTCACTAAGCCTTAACTTTACAGGATGTGATGCAGGCAGTTTAGATTCCTTATCATTAAGTATAAAACCTATAAAAAGCGTGTCACCAGGACGCCATACTCCCCTTTCGCCATATATATAACCTTTAAGCCCTTTTTGCAGTTTGGTACCGTCTACATCAAAGCTGCTTACCGACTGCGAATTACCATCGGCCATTTTAACGTAAGTAGTATTGTCTCCTTTTTTAACTATGGCAAAAAACGCTTTCTTATCGTGCGACAATGTAAGGGTACCATCGGCGCCTGTCTCTCCCGATGCCATTTTTTGCTGCTGATAATTGTACAGCTCCACCTTTGCCCCACTTACAGGTTGTGTATTAATTATATTATTTACCGCAAAAAAATAAGTGTTGTTGCTGCCACGTTTTGCAATAACACCAAGGTCGCTTGCCAGTACATTTGTGGCTATCTCCCTGTTGTAATAATAGGATTTACTGCATGGATTGTCCCTTTCGCGCCAGTCATAATCATAATCGTAATAATCATAATACTGGTATTCATCATATTCTTCATCATATAAGTCTTCTTCCTCTTCTTCCGTTTCTTTATCTTCATCTGCAGCCGAACCTTCACACCTGTATAAAGAATATGATCTCTTCATGCTTAACTCAACCCTATAGATAGCGCCTTTTTGTGGTTTTATAATGGTTGAAAGATCCAGGGCATAAGAGTTCCATTTGCTGTAATCTACCAGTTTATCTGCATTAAGCGTTATTTTTTTCCGGGCTACTGGCAGGGATACTTTTCTGAGCGAATAATTGCCGTCCAACTCATTATCCTGAAGGAACTGCATCACATTGTTCTCAAAAATCCTGTATACACGTACATCAAC
>CAMPIZ010000089.1 GCA_946886675.1 uncultured Flavobacterium sp. | reverse complement strand
TTATATATGCTAACATTAGTTTTTGAAACTGGTAATAATTTAGCGCATCTGTCTATATTATTTATCTTCTTTTACACTCTTATTTAAATGAATACATAGTATTACGACCTTATAAACCAGACATTTTATTTTCCACAGGAAGAATTTACTCTTAATAAAGATAACCTTCTGTTTCATAACATCGATTTAATGAAGTTGGTAGAACAGTATGGCACGCCTTTAAAGTTTACATACCTTCCACAAATTTCAAATAACATCCGTAAGGCAAAAGGGTGGTTTAGAAATGCTATGGAAAACAATAAGTATGATGGCAAGTACTTTTACTGCTACTGTACAAAAAGCTCTCATTTTGAATATGTAATGAATGAGGCTTTTAAAAACAACATACACATAGAAACATCGGCTGCTTTTGATATTAATATTGTAGAGAAGCTGCTAAAGTCAGGAAAAATAAATAAGAATACTTATGTTATCTGTAATGGTTTTAAAAGAGATCAATATGTAGATAATATTGCCCGGCTTATAAACAATGGTCATAACAGGACTATCCCTATTATAGACAACTATGAAGAGCTTGACCTGCTTCAGGAAAAAATTGAAGGTAAGTTTAAAATAGGTATACGCATCGCGGCCGAAGAAGAGCCAAAGTTTGAATTTTACACCTCACGCCTTGGCATTGGCTATAAAAACATACTGCCTTTTTACAGAAAACAGATTCATGAAAATAAGGATGTTGAACTTAAAATGCTTCACTTCTTTATTAATACCGGTATAAGGGATACTTCATACTATTGGAATGAACTTTTAAAATGTTTAAAGGTATATGTAAGCCTTAAAAAAGAATGTCCTTCTCTGGACAGCCTTAATATAGGTGGTGGTTTCCCTATTAAAAATTCACTGGCATTTGAATATGATTATCAGTACATGATTGATGAAATCGTGAACCAGATAAAAATAGCATGTGAAGAGGCTGATGTGGATGTGCCTAATATATTCACCGAATTTGGCTCATTTACAGTAGGCGAAAGTGCAGGTGCAATCTATCAGGTGCTGTATCAAAAACAACAGAATGACAGGGAGAAATGGAATATGATAGACTCCTCTTTTATTACTACCCTGCCGGATACATGGGCTATAAACAAGCGCTTTATTATGCTTGCCATAAACCGCTGGAACGACCAGTATGAAAGAGTATTGCTTGGGGGGCTTACATGCGACAGCGATGATTATTACAACTCTGAGCAAAACATGAATGCCATATACCTGCCAAAATACAATAAAGAAAAACCTTTATATATTGGTTTCTTTAATACAGGGGCTTATCAGGAGACTATAGGCGGCTATGGAGGGCTGCATCACTGCCTTATACCACAGCCAAAACATATCCTTATAGACCGTGACGAGAATGGTATTGTTGCTACCGAAGTATTCTCTGAGCAGCAGGAAGCAGAAGATGTGCTGAAAATATTAGGATACGATAAAAAATAATTTATTTTTGAGCTTTTAAAAAATACATAAACAATAACAAAATGAACAAAGGACCAATTAGCCAGTTTATTCAGAAGCACTATCTGCATTTTAACGCAGCAGCCTTGGTAGATGCGGCTAAAGCATATGAAGAGCAGCTGCAAAATGGTGCAAAGATGATGGTAACGCTTGCAGGTGCTATGAGTACAGCGGAACTTGGAAAAATTTTCGCGGAGATGATTCGTAGGGATAAAGTACAAATTATTTCGTGTACCGGTGCTAACCTTGAAGAAGATATTATGAATCTTGTGGCTCATTCCCACTACGAAAGAGTACCTAATTACAGGGACCTTACCCCACAGCAGGAATGGGATTTGCTTGAAAGAGGCCTTAATCGTGTTACAGATACTTGTATACCTGAGCATGAAGCCTTTAGAAGGCTGCAAAAACACATATACAAAATATGGAAAGATGCTGACGACAATGGTGAAAGGTATTTCCCTCATGAGTTTATGTACAAACTTTTACTTTCCGGAGCTCTTGAAGAGTACTATGAAATAGACCTTAAAGATAGCTGGATGTATGCAGCAGCAGAAAAAAACCTCCCTATTGTTGTACCGGGCTGGGAAGACAGCACAATGGGTAATATTTTTGCTTCCTATGTTATTAAAGGAGAATTAAAAGCTACTACCATGAAGTCCGGTATTGAGTACATGACTTATTTAGCGGACTGGTATACAAAAAACAGTGAAAACGGAGTAGGATTTTTCCAGATAGGTGGTGGTATAGCAGGAGATTTCCCTATCTGCGTTGTACCAATGCTTTATCAGGATATGGAAATGCATGATGTACCGTTCTGGAGTTACTTCTGTCAAATATCGGACTCTACAACAAGTTATGGGTCATACTCAGGAGCAGTGCCTAATGAAAAGATTACCTGGGGTAAACTGGATATCAACACACCTAAATTTATTATAGAATCGGATGCAACAATTGTTGCCCCACTAATTTTTGCTTACCTGTTAGATTTATAATATCATTTTATGAAAAGAGTTATTGTTGATTACGCCAAATTAACTAATGAAATTTTAACCCTTCTTGTGGAAAAATTTCCCGACGGATATGATGATTCTGACATCATCCGTTTTAAGAATGCAAAAAACGAAACCATTGAGGCTGTAGAAGTTCGTACAGAAGACACTATTTATCTTGTAAAAGTAAGTACTAAACTTGCAGACAGGATTGAAAACTTTGAAGACGACGACATGGATACTGAAGGAGGTGATGATCTTGATGCTTTAAAAGATCTTGAAATTGCTGATGAAAGCGACGACAGTGAAGAAGAAGAAGAAGAGGAGGAAGAATAATCATTAGGTAATTGCAACAAAAAATATTAAAGAACTCTTAACGGAGTTCTTTTTTTTTGCTTAATGATCTATTTTTATAAAAAACCTAATTTTATGAAACGAGCAGCAGTCACACTAATAGCTATTTTAGCACTTACAGCATGTAAAGAGCAGCAAGAGGAAAAAGAAACAGTAATACCACAGGAAACTACTGAAACAGTGCCTGAAAGTAGCCCTTATGAAAAACTTTGTTTTTTACAGGTTACTGAAGGTAAGGCTGATTACAATAAAAATAAGACAATACGCGATAGTATTGTTTTTGAATTAGAGAGAAACGGAGACAGTATATCGGGCATCTTCAATTGGCTCCCGTATGAAAAGGATAAAAAAATAAGTACTTTTAAAGGGACTATATCTGGTAAGACCGGAAATGCAATTGCCGATTATGAGGCCGAAGGCATGAAGTACAAAGAAGAGCTTGTATTTACAATGGGTGAAGACCAGGTTTCTATAATATATGGCGAAATGGTACAGGGTGAAGACGGAATATGGAGGTACAAAAATAAAGAGGCCGCCTCTACACAAACATTATCTAAAGTTGATTGTAAATAAAAAAGCCCAAAAGGGCTTTTTTTATTTACATATACCTCTCTTTAAATATTTTAATATGATGGTTTTGATGAGCGCTGATTAAGAAACCTAATGCCCTTACGGAAACTTCAAACCCGGATGCTGTTCCCTTTTTTACCATATCTTCTCTCGTAAAAGATTTAAACAACATAATGGAAGACTGCCTTACCATTGCCATTTCTGTAAGCATATCTTTAAGGTTCCTGGCTTCAGCATCAGTAGCTGCAACATAAGCGTTTTCATCAAAACCGGGTAATGGTGTTGTATCATTTCTTGCAATCCTCATTGCGCGGTAAGCAAAAACCCTCTCGCTGTCTATAAGATGCTGTATTATTTCTTTAATTGTCCATTTACCTTCTGCATATCGATATCCGTGTTTATCCATAGGTATATCCTGAACAAAATGTATAAACTCATGTACACTTACTTCAAGAAGTTCTGTTAAGGTATATGTATCATCTATGTTAGGAAGATAACTACCATGATAAGGCGCATACTCTCCCTTTTGCAATTGGCTTACTCTCATATTATTTTTAAGCAGAATTTCTACTTGCATTAATGTTCCCAAAAAGGGAACGTGTTACTATTTTTTCATAAACTTCCAGCAACTCCTCTCCTTCTTCCCCATTTTTTATCTGCCTGATTTTTTGCAGTGCATATTGCTGTATAGTTAGCAAAGGTAAAACAATATGTTCTCTTATTTTTATAGATGCTTTTCCATCAGGGTAGTTTTCCATTAATTCTTTATAGCCTGAAATTTTTAGGAGCAACCTGTACGTTTCTTTAAATTCATCATATATAATTGTCCAGAATTCACCAAACTCCTTATCGTCTTTCATGTAGGCGGTTAAGGGGAAGAAAGATTTTGATAAGGACATCATACTGTTTTCTATAAGTGTCCTGAAAAATAATGATTGTTCATACAGGTCTTTTACTTCTTCCCATCTGCCAGAGCTTTCCATTTTGCCTAAGGCATAACCAACACCATAAAATCCCGGAACGTTTTGTTTTAACTGGCTCCAGGAGCCTACAAATGGTATGGCCCGCAAATCATTAAAGTCAAGCTCAGCCGACTTGCTGCGTTTTGAAGGCCTGCTGCCGATATTTGTTTTTGAATAATAATTAAGTGTACTCATTTTATCCAGGTATGGCAAAAACTTTGGATGCTTTTTAAAATCGGTATATCTTTCAAAGCTTAGCTTTGCCAGTTCGTCAAATAATTCACGCTGTGGCTTTGTAAGCTGCTTTTTGTCTTTATTAAATACACCATTAGTTATCCCTGCGCTCAAAAGATTTTCCAGATTATACCTGCAGGAATCCAACGTACCAAAATTAGAACTAATGGTCTGTCCCTGTATTGTTATCTGTATTTCATTATTTTCTATAGATGGCCCCATAGAAGCATAAAACTTATGTGTTTTTCCTCCACCTCTGGCAGGAGGACCGCCCCGTCCATCAAAGAATATTACCTTTATGCCATACTCACGGGCTATTGCTGTTAGATTTTCTTTGGCAGTATAAATACTCCAGTTTGCCATTAGGTAACCTCCGTCTTTTGTTCCGTCACTAAAGCCAAGCATAATTGTTTGCCTGTTACCGCGACTTTTTAAATGTGCAGCATATCTTTTATTTTCATACAGCTTTTTCATTGCCTCGCCAGCTTCTTTAAGGTCTTCAACAGTTTCAAAAAGCGGTACTATATCTACAGAAGGATTCTTCCAGCCAAGCAATTCAAATAATGTAAGTACTTCCAGAACATTATGTGCATTTTCATTATTACTTATAATATATCTGTTAGAACCCTGCTCACCATTATTATGCTGTATTGTTTTCATTGCAAGCATAGATTCCAGTGTTAGTCGGGTATTTTCTTCAAAATATTCAGGATTGATTTTTCCCCTTACATTTTCAAGCAATTCCAGCTTAGTTTTTTCATCAAGTGAAGGATAAGCATCGGGGTCAATATCCTTATTATCCCCTCCTATTTTACCTAAAACATCCATAATAACTTTATCCTGTATCCTGCTGTTTTGCCTTATATCAAGGGTTGCAAAATGAAAACCAAATAAATTTATTTTATTAATCAGTTTGTCAATTTCATCAATATATAATGACTGATGCTGCTCTACAATCAGGGTTCGAATACCATTAAGCTTATCCTTTAATTCATCGAGTGTAATATAAATCTCGCCTTCAGAATAAAAAACTGAACGGTAAAGCTTTTTTTCAATTTCTATAACAACAGACTCAACCCCTGTAAATGTTAGTTTTCTTCTTAGTTTCCTTATGTCATTATAATAGCATTTAAGTATTGCTGTACGCAGCCTTTGAGCTACATTAAGTGTAATTTCTGTTGTTACAAACGGATTACCATCCCTGTCTCCCCCTGGCCAGAATCCAAAAGACATAACAGGATGTTTTAACGTTTCTCCCTTATATATAGTATCCTGTATGTAAAAAGACATTTCTCCTGCTGTTTTATAGAAAACATTTTCAAGGTACCATATAAGGCTTACGGCTTCATCAAATGGTGTTGGCTTTTCTTTTTTAATAAACGGTGTTTTACCAAGCTGTGCCAGTAATGTTTTAATTTCAGAAAGATTATTCTTCTTAATTGCTTCGGTTAAATCTGTAATTATGCCCAGGACAGATCCCGGATAAAATTGGGTTGGGTGGGCAGTAAGTACAGTACGTATCTGAAATTTTTCTAGAAAAGTTCTTAGTTCTTCAGCAAGTCCCTGGCTTTCTGCTTTTTCCTTTATTTCCCTTAATGATCCTGTCCCTTCAATATTATGCAACATGAGAAAGGCGGCATCTTCTATAGCATCAAAAAGCACTACCTGGCGCTCAACATATTGTATAAAGCGGAACATAAGGTCTATTTTTTCCTGCTCAGTACTATCCTGCTGATACTTTTCTATAAAAGCATCAAAAATTTCTTTAGGGTTTTTATTATTAACATAGCCTTCGTCACAAGTTTCTGCAAAAAGAGGCAGCAATACACCTGTATTGTCTATGGCATGAAAAGGCAGCGTCATGAAAATACTGTTGAAAAGCTGGTATTTAAGCTCAACATTTTCTTTAAAACGTTCTATGCGGGTAGCTGGGTACATAACTTATTTTTGTATGAATTTAATAAAAAAACCCTCAGGAGCGTATCCTGAGGGTTATAAACTTTTTATAAAAATTCTTACATATCTTTAAAGATAGTATGCATCAAGCGTTTTTTATCGTTTATGCTCTCTTCAAGAGATATCATAGTTTCTGTTCTGTAAACACCTTCAATATCATCTATCATAAAAATAACTTCTTTAGCATGCTTTGTATCACGTGCCCTTATTTTACAAAAGATATTAAATTTACCAGTAGTAACATGCGCTACGGTTACAAATGGGATTTCGTTTATTCTTTCAAGAACAAATTTAGTTTGCGATGTATTATGAAGAAACACCCAAACATAAGCTATAAA